>JANXPR010000360.1 GCA_025357215.1 Acidobacteriaceae bacterium
TCACGTTGCCGCCGGTGATCGGCGTTTCCAAAGCGAGACAGGCTTCGGTGAGTCCGTCCACCACTTCAGAAAACTGTCCCATGATCTGCGGCTTCTCGGGATTGCCAAAGTTCAGACAATTCGTGGCCGCAACCGGTGTGGCTCCGGTGCACGAAACGTTGCGGGTAGCTTCCGCCACGGCGTGCATCGCGCCCAGCTTGGGTGACAGCCATGCCCAGCGCCCGTTGCCGTCCAGGGCCATGGCCAGCGCACGTTTTGTGCCTTTTATCCTCATCAAACCGGCGTCCGCGCCCGGACCTTCCACCGTGTTCGATTGCACCATGGTGTCGTACTGTTCAAAGATCCAACGCTTGGAGCAGATGTTGGCCGAAGCCAGCAGGAGCTTGAAATTTGCCGTCAGGTCGCCATGGCCGCTCAGCTTGATTTGCGCAGGCTTGGTGCGCGATACCGGCGGTTCCCACTTGGCGATCGGCCGTTTGTAGAGCGGAGCGTCGTCGGTCAGCGCGGTGTTGGGAATATCCGCTACCTGAATACCGTGCTCCAGCACGCGCAGACGTCCGGTATTGGTGACTTTGCCCACGATCACCGCGTCGAGTCCCCACTTCTCGAACACGTGCAGCACTTCGTTTTCACGGCCGCTTTCGGCGACCAGCAGCATGCGCTCTTGTGATTCGCTGAGCATGATTTCGTACGCGTTCATTCCGGTTTCGCGTTGCGGAACGCGGTCCAGCTCAATTTCAATGCCTACGCCGCCGCGTCCGCCCATTTCGCACGTTGAGCACGTCAGCCCGGCTGCGCCCATATCTTGTATGCCGACCACGGCTCCGGTCTGCATCGCTTCGAGGCAAGCTTCCAGAAGAAGCTTTTCCAGAAACGGATCGCCCACTTGCACATTCGGCCGCTTCTGCTCGGAGCCTTCCGTGAATTCCTCGCTGGCCATGGTGGCGCCGTGTATGCCGTCGCGTCCGGTCTTGGCGCCGACGTAAATCACCGGATTCCCTTCACCGGCGGCCTTGGCGTAAAAAATCTGATCACGACGGACCAGGCCCAACGCAAACGCGTTGACCAGCGGGTTCTGGGAGTAACAGGCTTCAAACTTCGTTTCGCCGCCCAGGTTCGGCACGCCGAAACAATTTCCATAAGAAGCAATGCCGCTGACCACGCCTTCCAGCACGGAATGATTTTTGTGGAGCGTTGCCTGGTTGTTTTTCGCGTCAACCCCTTTTCCACCAACCGCACTTGAGTTCGCTTTTATCGGTCCAAATCTCAACGAATCCATTACCGCCAGCGGACGCGCTCCCATGGTGAAAATATCCCGCAGAATTCCGCCGACGCCCGTCGCCGCTCCCTGAAATGGCTCAATAAACGAGGGATGGTTGTGGGACTCGATCTTGAAGGCGCAGGCCCAGCCGTCTCCAATGTCAATGATGCCGGCGTTTTCTCCCGGACCCTGCACCACCAGCTTGCTGCGCGTGGGCAGGCGCTTCAGGTGCACGCGCGAAGATTTATACGAGCAGTGCTCGCTCCACATTACGCTGAAGATGCCGAGTTCGGTGAGCGACGGCTCGCGGCCTAGCGCGCTCTTGATCCGTTCATATTCTTCCGGCGTGATGCCGTGCTCTTCAACAACTTCAGGAGTAATCGCGGTGAGATGCGTGGTTGCCATGACTATTGGTCTATTCTCGCATGTTTTAATGTTCAGAATTGTGGAGCGCAGGCGCCCTCGCCTGCGGCTCTTGGCTTTTGCTTTTCCGATCACCAGATCACCCGATGTCCCGATCACCCGATCTTGGGCTCCCCTCCCTGTTCATCCCAAGATCTAAACGACTTACACGAACTCATCCCAACCGGTGCTCGTGTGGCGCAGCCGCCCCCGGCTGCGGGTTCTGCCTTTTCCGATCACGGGCGATTTCCGCGCGATCTCGGCGATCACCTGATGCCGCGCTTTCGCGCGGCCCCCCTCTGCATCCCAAGTTGAGCCGTGTTGCGGGCGTCCGAGCCCGCAGGCGAAATCCCGAAACGAAGTGAGGGAACTCCCCCCACCCCATATGTGGTTATCCGGTGATTATATACCTGTTACACTGCCCTTTTTATGGTGCATAATTGCAATTGCCGTGACAGGGCTTTTAAGTACTTATGTTGTAAGGGGGGTAATCGGACATTCGGTCAAGCTTGCCAAACAAGCTGACATGGTAGC
>JANXPR010000415.1 GCA_025357215.1 Acidobacteriaceae bacterium
GAGGGATTCACAAATTCAGAATCCAAACGCACGGCGCCATAGCGCACCGCATTGTGCCAGTGTTCGGTGGTGCGGTTCTGCAACGCGGCGCTGATGTAGGTGTTGTGCTGGGACTGGAAAGAATCGTCGGCAACGCCGAAATAGTCAATCGCGTTGGGCAGGCCGACTGTGGCCGCCACGCGCCGCACCGTGAGGCGCAGGTCCGTGGAAGCC
Source organism: Acidobacteriaceae bacterium (assembly GCA_025357215.1). Classification (GTDB taxonomy): domain Bacteria; phylum Acidobacteriota; class Terriglobia; order Terriglobales; family Acidobacteriaceae; genus Angelobacter. Next base: position 214 of record JANXPR010000415.1, read on the forward strand.
AGCGGCGTCCAGCCAAGGTTGCCGGCAAAAGTGGAGTTGTGGAATGTGGCGTTCGGCTCGGCATTGCGCGTGTCAAAGCGCGAGAACTCGGAAAAATAATCCAGCTGATGGAACGCGCCGGCCAGATCAACATCATGTTGCAGCGAACCAAAATTGCCGGCATCAAAGGCGTAACTGAGCTGCGGCAGATGCGTGGACCCGCGACGCGTGGTCATGTTCACCACTCCGGCCATGGCATCCGACCCGTATAGAACGCTGTTGGGACCGCGCAACACTTCCACATGGTCAATGCCGGTGGCGAACACGCCGCCAAAATCGACGCGCCCGCCAATTTCATCCGCCGGAATTCCATCGAGCAAAAACTTGTTGGCTGCGCTGTTGCCGCCGCGGATGAACAGCGACGTGACCACGCCTTGCTGTCCGTTGTCCAGCACTTGCACCCCTGGCACCTGCCGCACGGGTTGGAGTACGCCGAGCTCATGGTCGAGCAGGGTTGCGGTAATTACACTCACGGCCGCTCCCATTTGCGAATCCGGCACGCTCGTACCGCTGTCGGTGACCACCACCTGCTGTGCCACCGTGCCCAGACGTAACGTCATGTCCGCGACTGCAACGCCGTTGATGTAAATAGGCTCGCTGGTTTGCTGCGCGAACCGGGGCGCGGACACCCGCACCTGATAGTGTCCGGCTTCAATGGAAGTGATCTGGTAATTTCCCTGGAAGTCAGTAGCCACCGCGGCCAGACGCGCACCTTCATGCAGAAGTTCAACCTGGGCTCCAGGTACAACCGCGCCCAAAGGATCACGGACCGTGCCGTGGATTCGGCTGGGAGTTGTGGCAAAAGTGGAAATGGCTGTTAAGGCAAGAGCCAGAATAAAGACCAAGCGGGCGCACAGTGAGAGACACTTCATGGTAAGTCTCCTTCCCCTAGGAAGAGAAAACAATTACGGATTTACCTGGCCGGTCTCCTGACTTGCGCCTTTTGCGGACTTGAACGCCTTCCCAGTTTCCCAGTGGCTTGTGCTCGAGTCCAGAACGCTTACAGTTGCGGGGCAGTGGCGGATTCTCACCGCGCTTCCCATTTTTCCAGGTGACGAGTGTTATACGCTGCCGGGTTCACGACGGTCAAGCGCGCGTCTTCACGCGCAATGCACTTGGACAAAGACACTCATAAGAATTGTGGACAACTTCGTCCGCATCAACTTCGCGACTGCACCGGTGACTGATCTACTCCGCTGCCGCGGTGGTGCGCGCTCGCCCTTGGTTCGGTCTTGGCGGCGCACCAAACATGATTCCTGTTTCCACTTCAACCGGCTGGCCGTTTACGCGATACGGCTTGAATTCCCATTGCAACAAAGCGTCAGTAATGGCCCGGCTTTGCTCGGGAAACGCGCTGATCACATGGACGTATTTAACTTTTCCATTTTTGTCGATGATGATCCTCACCGGCACGGGATTGAACTTGCGCTCGCCAAAGGACGGCTGAACCTGATTCGTGACGTTGTTGCCGGAGGCATAATCCTTCACACACACCGGAGCCTCACCACCTCCGTGCCCCACGTTCGCGCCTTCCCGCATCACCACCATCTTGCTCATATCCTGCATCAGACGCTCAATCATTGCCGGATCACGGCTGGTAAAAAGAAATTCCACCATGTGACAACGAACTTGCGTGGCTAGAATGTGCCAGTGCAATTCGGCGACAGGCGACATGTAGTCCATGCGAATGAAACTGCGCCCGGCAATTTTCACTTCCGCAGGCTGCTGCTCAACTTTGAAATCTGCGGTCAAGCGGTCACGTTTGAAGTTCACCAGGTCCAGCGCGGTGTTCACCGGTACCAGCGGAAAGAAAAGGTCCTGCGCGCTCACCAGAATCGTGCCGCTCACTTGATCTTTAACCGTAACCGTCTTGGCGGGCTCGATCTGAGTGAGCACGTAATAGCCGCTATCTGACGGCGGAGGACCAAGATATTTCTGGTGCCAGTCCGCCGGCAAGGGAAAAGCCATGCCGAAATACGAATTGGCATAGATCTGCTCTTTGATAATTCCGCCTTCAGGCACCGCCGTGATGGAATCGCTGGCGCTGGGCGTGGCGCCTTTGATCAGGATTACGCCTTGCGGAACTTTTTTGGCGTCTGGGTTGTAGGAAAAATCGCCGCCTTGCGCCGGGGGTGTGTTCTGAGGAGGAGCTGGCTCCTTGGCGTCATCCTGCGCGCCGGCAAACAGGGACGTGGCAAAAGCGATGAAGAGTATTCCGCTAAGAAATTTTCTGCGCACGAAAAACCTCCTGGGCGTCCAACAAACTTGTTCCCTTTACGAACACTGTCGACTTACGTCTGGTCAACTTGCTTTTCTGGCCAGAGCCCGCCGGATGCTCAAGTTGAGCGCCTGCTTGGTTGAATCGTACTGATCTTCGGAAATTTTGCCGTGCGATTTTTCTTCTTCCAGTTGTGAGAGTTCTTCTTGCAGCGCTGCCACCACGGACTCCGGTCCGGACGGCTTCTTAGACTTTTCCGCAGCCAGTTGTTTTTTTCTTACCACCACAAAAAGAATCGCGGCAAAAACTGCGCCGATCGCCGCTCCGATGGCCCAAAATTCCTTGCCAGACTGGTCAGGTTTGGGATCCTGCGCGGTTTGAGCAGGAGCTACCGGGTTCGCGACAGGCGCTTGCTGTGGAAGAGTTGGCGGCGGAGCAACAGCCGTTTCTGATGGAGCCACCACCGCGCCTAGCCCAGAAATCTCAAACGCCGGCACATTCCCCGCTGCCAGCGGACTGGCGGCTGCCTCCAGCTCCAACCCTTGCACCAGGCCAAGGCTCTTGAACGCTTGCGTCTTCTGGGCCTTGAACTTCATGGAGGACGGATGACCCACGGCAAAACTCTTGATGGGATAGGCCAATCTCAGCCGCAGAGTCGCGGCTCCTGCGTAGGGCACGCTGTATTTGTATTTGAAAAGCGTGTCGCCCGGTCGTAGGGGAAAATCCACCGCGTATTGGCCGGGCTTGCCGGCAACAGCCACGGGAGCGGCGTTCACCCAGATACTGCCCACTCGCTTGGTCTCAAAAGAATCCAGTTTGGCTTTTTCAGGAAGAGAGAACTCAAAATTGCGCGGCCCAGCTTGCGTCACGGGAGGTTGCGAAGCGTTGGTGATCGCATACATTTCTGTAATCTTCAAACTCTCGCCGGCGGCAGACATTTCCACAATGCCCATGCTGCCGGTTACCCCGGGAATCTTAGGCACGGCGTTGAACACCGCAATTTCCAGCGGAGCCGACGAGCTTACTTTCTGGTCGTACTTCACGCCCTGGTGTACCACCTGGACGATGTACTGAGCTCCGGGCGCGGCAACCGGCAAGGTGAAAGTTCCCTGTGCGCCGGTGCGCGTGCGCGCGGCTTCTTCCATGCCTTCACTCAACCGCAGCAAAATGACTTCATCGCCCACGGCTGGCTGGTTCGTCGTCCGGTTGGTTACCTTGCCGGTGATTGCATCCGCGGCCAACGCAGAAAGCCCTTGCGTACAAAAAGCCAGAAGCAGAATGCTCTTGATGGCGGAATTAATGACCGCCGAATTCCTGATGTTGGAATTAGTGACGAAACGCATGGCTTGAAAAACTCCTGATGACGCTCACAAAAAGACCGCCAGCAAAAACAATCTTGATGGGGGAAGGCGAGACGCACAGTGCGCCTCGCCTCCACCTCATTAACTACTGACTTCGCCTACAAACTTCCAGTTACAGCGAACGCAGGAAGTTCAGCAGGTTCTGTTTGTTCGTCGCGGACAGTGCATTGAAGTTCGCGACGACACCGTTGGCTTCTGAACCGCTGCTGGCGTGCTGCGAGATCGCCGTGAGCAGGTTGCTGGTGCGGCCATCGTGCAGAAAGAAGATTCTCTGCCCCAGGCCCCACAGCGGAGCGGAACGGAACTGGTCGCCGCCGGCGCCGCCCTGACCCACGTTGTCATTCAAGCCGGAACCCATGTGATGGATTTCCAGATCGCTAAACAAGTTGGCCGTGGCGTTACCCAGGCTGGGCGTGATGCCGGACGCTGCCGTGGTGAGTGACGGCGTGTGGCATGCCGCGCAACCAATCGAGTTGAACAACGAACGGCCGGCGCTGATGGATGTCGCGCCACCCGGCGTGGTGGTGGAAGCCGTGGGCGGGGCCGTCAGGCGCATGAAGATGGCGAACTGCACCGCGTCACTGGAAGTATCCAGGTTGGTCGCGTTGAAGTGCGTAATATCTTCCGGCGTGCCGTTGATCTTGCAGTTCGTGGGCAAACCTGTGGTCTGGCCTTCACCGGGCAACGGGCGTTCCTGCGTGAACACTTCATTGCTTACGCCTTGTTCCACGTTGTAGGCTTCACCGGCAAAAATGAGCAGGGACTTGTTCTGCGCCTTCCAGCCGAAGCGGGTGATGGTGCCGTCATTGCCATTGCGGTTAAAGCTTCCGCTGGTTCCGAATGCACCGGAATTGGCGGCAGCGTTATTGAGCAGCGCGGTTTCATCAATGTTCTCGATCAAGCCCGTGCCAAAGGTTGGCGTGGGAATGCGGAAAATGATGTTGCCGGTTGCTTGGGCCGTGGCAAAGCTGGGCTGCTGGAGACTGCAAGTGCCGGCATCCGTGCGTCCCGTGATGGTGAACAGGTCTTCCACGCCGCCGTTCGGACGGGTGGTATCCGGGTTGCCGAACGCGTCAAAGAAGAACGGGAAGCGTGCTTCGCGCACCGGGCCACCGGCCGTGATGAACGAAGGAATCACGTTCTGGGCGCCGTCCGCGCTCGCGTCCGTTACCTGCGGGTTCACCGTTGGGCTGCTGCCGCCGGTCGCCGGTTGAGCGTGGCAGAAAGCGCAGCTACGCGAGTTGAAACGCGGTCCAAGGCCGGAGCCGGCTTCAATCGTGCCTGAAACGGAATCAACTTCTCTGAAGGTCGCCAGTGCCTGGTTGAAAAACGCCAGACTGCCCGCGGGGTTATTGGCTGCGACAGAAGCCAGTGGTCCACCAGCCGCGCCAGTACCTGCGCGGACTCCGGGATCGGTTTGAGCAAATGCCATTCCAGCAAAGAACAGCACTACAAGGGTAAGCACTACAAAGGGAAGTTTCCGACTCGTCATTACGAGTTCCTCCTGACAATTCTTTTCTCTAGAGAATTTTTGGGAAGCGTTAGAACTCTTGAGCCGTACTGCAGACGATTGAGAACTGTCTGCCAAATGTGGACGGGAAGGAAAAACCGTGTCCGTTAAATTGCCCCAAGATCGGCGCCACCAAAACCCCGGTGGCACGATCCGCAGAGCGGGCTTGAAAATACCCCAAGTAGCCGGGGGCAGTCAATATGGTTAGAAAATTCCAAGAATTACCGCTAAGTACTGCCAATATGGGACTTTACATTGTGCATGTGATTCTTCTGGAAGCACTCATAAAGGACTACTGCTTCTCGCGATTGGCTTGCAGAAGGGTGAGCAATAGACTGGCCGTTCCATTTTGGAACACATCGCTAAAAATAGTCCCAGGGTCAAAACGAATATCCAGGAACTGCAAAGCCCGCGGGACCATCACGCGAAGCCGCCGGTTTGATGCCCCTCGCTCCGGCTGCAAATGCGGCAAGCTCTTACTCACGGTGGTAGGATGTGCAGTTCTAAAAACCAACATCGTTCCCGTCCTGGAGGACACCCGCTATGCGTTGCGCGACCTTGGCCTGCAAACGCTCCTTTGCTCTGGTTATCTTTCTTCTGAGCCTGATGGCTTCTGTCACTATGCTTTCCGGATCGTTGGTCGGCCAAAAGTCGAACCAAAAACCGGCGAGAGAAGCGGCGAAGAAAACTCCGCCAGCGTCAGAAAAGTCCGAGCCAGCCAAGGCCACGGAAACAGCGGCAACTGCTTCCAGCGACGATAAAGACAAAGACGAAGAACCCAAAGGTCCGTGGCATGGCCTGGCGTGGCGCTCCATTGGTCCGTATCGTGGCGGACGCGCCCTGGCCGTCAGCGGCGTAGTCGGCGACACGCACACGTATTACTTCGGCGGCGTGGGCGGCGGAGTATGGAAGACAACCGACGGCGGCCTGAACTGGCGTCCCGTAACCGATAAGATAAAAGACATGTCGCCGTCTGTCGGCGCGATTGCTGTTGCGCCTTCTGATCCCAACGTGATCTACGCAGGTACAGGCGAAGCCTGCATCCGCGGCAACATCATCGCGGGCAACGGCGTGTACAAATCCATTGACGCCGGCAAATCCTGGACGTTCGTCGGCCTGCGCGAAACACGCGCCATTGGACGCATCATTGTCCATCCTAAAAACCCTGACGTTGCCCTGGTCGCGGCGCTGGGTCATCCCTTTGGACCGAATCCCGAACGCGGCATCTTCCGCACCACAGACGGCGGCAAGTCCTGGACGAAGGTCCTCTTTAAGGACGAAAACAGCGGCGGCATTGATTTGGCGTTTGATCCCAACAATGCCAATACGATTTTTGCTGGCCTATGGCAAGCGCGCCGCTCACCCTGGAGCATGGACAGCGGTGGTCCTGGCAGCGGCTTGTATCGCAGCACGGATGGCGGGACGACATGGAAACAACTCAAGGGGCACGGTCTGCCGGAAACAACGCTTGGCAGAATCGGCGTAGCCGTTGCCTACATTGGCAGCCGAGTCTGGGCACTGGTGGAAGCGGACAAAGGTGGCCTGTTCCGTTCTGACGATGGCGGTGACAGCTGGACGCTAGTCAACAGTGATCGCCAGTATCGCCAGCGCGCGTTTTACTACACGCACGTCTTCGCTGATCCGCAGTCGATCGACGGCGTATACATTCTCAACACCGGGATGTATCGCTCCAACGATGGCGGCAAGAGCTTCCGCGGGATTCGCGTTCCCCACGGCGACAATCACGGCCTGTGGATTGATCCCACCGATCCGGCGCGCATGATTGAATCCAACGATGGCGGCGCTAACGTGAGCACCAACGGCGGCGCCAGTTGGACCGGCCAGGGCAACCAACCGACGGCGCAGTTCTACCACGTGATTGCCGACAACCGTTTCCCCTACTGGGTGTATGGTTCGCAACAGGACAATTCATCCGTGGGCATCGCCACGGCGGCTCCGGGCGGCATTGATCGTCCCAGTTGGCACGCAGTCGGCGGGGGTGAGAGCGGATACATCGCTCCGGATCCGCGCGATCCGGAAATCGTTTACGCCGGATCGTACGGCGGCGACATCACACGCTACGACCATCACACCGGCGAAGAACAGAACGTCACTCCCTGGCCCATCAACCCCATCGGCGCGGCGGCAGTGGACCAGAAATACCGTTTTCAGTGGACCGAGCCCATTGTTTTTTCTCCGCACGATCCCAAGACTCTGTACTTTGCCGCGCAGGTGCTCTTCAAAACCACGGACGAAGGCGTGCATTGGCAGATCATCAGCCCGGACCTGACGCGCAATGACAAGAGCAAACAGGTGGCGTCCGGTGGTCCCATCACCAAGGACAACACCGGCGTGGAGGTCTACGACACCATTTTTGCCGTGACCGAATCGCCCCTACAGAAAGACCAGATTTGGACCGGCTCGGACGATGGTTTGATTCAGCTGACCACCGACGGTGGCAAGAGTTGGACGAACGTGACTCCGAAAAACATGCCGGAGTGGGCCACCGTCAATATGATTGAAGCTTCACAGTACGAAGCCGGCACAGCTTACGTCGCCGCAGACCGCCACCGTTTGGATGATTCCGCGCCGTACGCGTTCAAGACTTCAGACTTCGGCAAAACCTGGACCAGCATCACCACTGGACTTCCAGCAGAAGCTTATGTCCACGCGGTGCGCGAAGATAAAAAACGCAAAGGCTTGCTCTACGCCGCGACTGAAACGGGCGTCTTTGTTTCCTTTGACGATGGAGGCGCATGGCAGCCTTTGCAGAACAACCTGCCGCCATCTCCGGTATGGGATCTGATCGCGCATAACAATGATCTGGTTGCCGCGACGCACGGCCGGGCATTCTGGGTCCTGGATGATATTTCTCCGTTGCGCGAACACAAAGCTGATCTAGCGAATGAAGACGTCCATCTGTACGCGCCCAGCGCTGCCAACCACACCACGTTTGGTGGCGGATTCTTTGGCGGCGGTCCGTTCACTGGACAGAACCCTCCTTCCGGCGCGGTGATTTATTACTCGCTCAAGACGGCGTTGAAGGCGGACAAGAAACCGGCCGAAGGGGCCGCTTCTTCTGAAAAGAAGCCGTCAGACAAAGCTGCGGCCGAAAAACCTGCTGCGCCGTCGGCTTCTGGAGCCACGAAACCTGAAATCGCCGCCGCGGAAAGTCCAGACGCTAAAGCTCCGCCGATCACTCTGGAAATTCTCGATCAAAAAGGACAGGTCATCCGCAAATATCCTCCTAAACCTCAACCGGGCGAAGAGGGTGGCGACGAAGAAGGCGGCTTCCGTCCGCCCACGCGCGGCCTGCCCACCGAAGCCGGGTTGAACCGTTTTGTCTGGGACATGCACTACGAAGGCGCCAGCCGCGTTCCGCGCTCACCCCTGTGGGCCGGCGGCACGGACGGCCCGGAAGCTGTCCCCGGCAAATACGAAGTCCGCATTACGGTGAAAGGTAAGCAGTACACCGCGCCGCTGGAAATCGTCCCTGATCCGCGGCTGAAAGTCTCGCAAGCCGACCTGGAAAAACAGCTGGATTTACTGTTGAAAATCCGCGACCGCGTGACCCAGGCGCATGACACCATCAACCAGATCCGTGACATCCGCGCGCAGATCACCGCATTCAACAAAAAGCTGGAAGGCCAGCCGCAAGCCAAAGTCGTGAGCGAAGCCGGCAAGGCGCTCGACAAGAAGATGACGGAAGTGGAGGAAGTGCTGGTGCAGACCAAGGCTAAGAGCAACCAGGACGTTCTGAATTATCCCATCCGCCTGAACAACTACTTGACGGCCCTGGGAGGCGTGGTGGAAAGCGCGGATTCAGCGCCGACTCAGGCGTCCTATGACGTGTTTGACATGCTCAGCAAACAGCTCGATGAACAGCTGGCAAAATGGCGCCAGATCTTGACTACAGATGTACCTGCGTACAACGATTCGGTTCGTAAACAGGAGGTCCCGGCCATCATTCTGGCTCCCGAAGGCGAGGGCCACGGCAAAGCCGTAAGCCATTGAAAATAAGGGCCGTCAGGCAGTCTGGACGAGAGCCTGGACGGCCCAAAAATTAGAATCGCCTTACTTAGGGAATCAAAATGACGAAAGTTTCCGGGGAATTTGAATTGCGTTGACCCTAGTTCTTAATAAAAGGTAGAGTGTTCACCGTAGTAAGGCGCGACGGACATGCAAGACGCTCTATTTATCTTATGGATAGGCTTGGCAGCAGGTTTGCTCCTGTTGTTCTTTTTTGCTGCCTACCTGAACTTCCGCAATCGCCGCTCGGTACCGGCCGAGTTGGGCGATCTTCTGCCGTCGTTTCATCCCGTCAATCTTGAGGTTCTGAACGAATTGGTGGAATCGGCTGCCGGCGGACCGCGGCAGAACCCTTTGACGCAGAGCGTTTCGTCCCGAGATCAGGCCCAGGTCCAGCGGCGGCGCATCCGCCAGTCCATCTGCTGCCTGCGCGATATGACCCACAACGCCGCACTGCTGCAGCGCATTGGCTACAGCCACTTGAACGGTGGCAATGAACTGATCAGCGGACTGGCACAGGAAATGATTGACGCCGGCGTCCACGTTCGCCTTTACACCATGATGGGACTGGTGGTCCTGCACACATGGAGCGCGCTGTTACTGGCCGCGCTGCCGCTGCTCTCCGCCGCGCGCATTGTTGAGTTGCAGGAAATGCTGTCATCCAGCCTGGTTCCCGCGTACGAACTCCTCAAGAACAAAGCTGACAATCTGGCGATCCTGAAA
>JANXPR010000499.1 GCA_025357215.1 Acidobacteriaceae bacterium
TCGAAAGGAGTTTACATCCCAAGGGACTTCATCCTCCACGCGGCGTTGCTGCGTCAGGGTTTCCCCCATTGCGCAAAATTCCCCACTGCTGCCTCCCGTAGGAGTCTGGACCGTGTTTCAGTTCCAGTGTGGCCGTGCGCCCTCTCAGGCCGGCTACTGATCTTCGTCTTGGTGAGCCGTTACCTCACCAACTAACTAATCAGCCGCGACCCCCTCCTTAAGCGAATTGCTCCTTTGATCTTGCGATGTTATGCGGTATTAGCCCCGGTTTCCCGGAGTTATCCCCCACTCAAGGGTAGGTTAGTCACGTGTTACTCACCCGGTCGCCACTTTACTCATCCCTTGCGGGACTTTCTCGTTCGACTTGCATGTGTTAGGCACGCCGCCAGCGTTGATTCTGAGCCAGGATCAAACTCTCGTTTGAAACCTGAATAACTCCCCGACGGGTCATTGTCCATTCCGCCTGCGGTTACCCGCGCGACAGAACAGCCAACAATCAAGGGGAGCCGCCATCCCGGCTAATAAGACGTCCGAAGACGTCCGGAATTCACCGGATGGCTTACTTACCTATTTTGTGAGATCACGCGGACTTGAATCCTCGTTTTATCTCACGACTGGCACGTTCAACCTAGTTGTCAAAGACCGAATCCACATTCCGCCTGAGCGGCGTGTTTTCGATTTCAGACTGGCGGATCAAAGATCCGCTTGTCCTCGAAACTTGATGTCCCCTGTGCCGTTAGGCACTAGAGACGAACCTTTCAAATATACCGCGATCGTTCCGCGTGTGTCAATCTTAATTCCGATGCGCCTTTTTTGTTCACGCTGGCTCACTTTCCCAGCTCTACAGGCACGCACCTTGACTCACCCACGATGCTGATTCGCGCATTTTCATTCTCGCGCAAACATCGCGTTGCCTTCTGCCTGGCTCGGCTGCGCAATCAAACGCGCAGCGAACAGCAGGAAGCACGACCAAATCACTTAAAGATCAATTTAGGTTTTCTTTTAAACCCTTCAGGAATCTTGTTCCCGAATACTGCCCGCAGGTCCCGCCTTGGGGCAAATTGGTGGCTAATCAATTCGATGTTCGAGCAACTTGTCTGGTTGCTCTTTTTTTCGCCTGATCTTTCGCTGCCTCAGCGGCAACGGCTGGCGCCACGTCATCAATCTCTCTTTCTTTTATAGCAGCCCCTCCCGGATTGCGCAAGTGCGGGAACCAAGAATGTTTACTGGTTTGGGGCTGCACCAAAGACGGAGCACTGCACATATCCTCCGGATCCACGATACGGGCCAACCCGTACCGTTTACTCTATTTTTGCTAACGAACGACCAAGGTAAGTGGCAGCTGATGTACAACTGCACCGTTGATCGTCTGATCTGTTGCCGTAACCGTGATCGTATAAGTGCCAGCCGCAGTTCCCCCAATCAGAGTTGGTGTGGGCGTGGGCGAAGGAGTCGTTGTACCTCCGCCTCCACACCCCACAGCCAAGAGCGCTAACAAAAAGCAGACCGCGAACGTGCGCTGTTGCCGCAACTGGCGTCGAACACGCTGCGAGACGAACAGCGCAGGCAGCAACGACAACCATAACAGCGCGGACAAACGCGCAAGGTATTGCGGGCCATCCACATGAACCGTGGCCGCATGCGGCGCTGTGGTGACGACGCTCACCGTGAAAGGCACAGGAACGTTGCCTATTAGACCCGTGCTTGGCAGGCTCACATTACACTGGCTCGCCGACGGTGCGCCGGCACAGGTAAACGAAAGAGAGCCACTGAAGCTTCCCAATGTGCTTGCACTCAGGTTGAATGTTGCGGTTTGACCGGCGGTTACCGTTACGCTGGAAGTAGCTCCGGCGCTCAATTGGAAATCACTGGCGTCTCCGCTGAGCGCAATCTGCTGTGGATTGCCGAAGCCGTTGTCGGTGATCGTGAGCGTACCCGTGCGCGTCCCCGTCTGCTTGGGAGAGAAATTAATCGTCACCTGGCAGGTCGAAACCAACGAAGCCGGGCAATTGTTGATCTGGGAGAAATCTCCGGTAATCGAAATACCGCTGATGGCGAGTGGAGCATTGCCATTGTTGACGATAGTCACGTTGGGGATGTTGTTGCTGGTCGTTCCGACCACCTGGGGTACAAAGGTCAGGCTGGCCGGAAAAATGGCGGCAACCGGCCCGGTGCCGCTTCCGCTGAGCGAGACCACATATTGAGCGCCGTCGGCGAGGTTGATCGTCATGGTCCCTGTGGATCCGTTTGTCGAGCGGGGAGCAAAGTTCACTTGCAGCGTGCAAGTGCCATTGCCCGGAACCTTTCCCGCACAGACATCACTTTCAGTGAATTCGATCGAGCCCGCAACCGTCACTGAGGCAATCCCCACCGGAGTTGCGCCGCTATTTGTGAGTGTCACCGGAAGTTGACCACTCCGGGTGATGGTGGTTACCGGGAAATTCAATTGCAGCGTGGAAGCAGTCACAGTATTCGCCAGCCCGCTTAGGGTCACCACGTCGGTCTCAGTGATTCCCGCGTAGGCTACAGTGAAGCTGCCCAGCGCCGGACCCGGCGCGGTCGGTTTGAATATCAGTGTTGGTCCACACCCGGAACTGGGGGCGCCGTTTTGCGTGAGCGGGTTGGCACAGGGATTCTGGGCGATCGCAAAGGGACCGGCAACCGTGAACGTATAGCCTTCCGGTGTGAACAAGACGTTGCCGATCGAAACGCCCTGTTCATTGCTCGTAGAGCCTACCGCAGCGGTAAAGCTCAAATTGGTGGGCTGGACACGGAACGGTGTCGTAGAAGACCCCGTGAGCGTGAGGACCTGTGTTGCGGCGCCCCCCAGGAAGCTGGCGGTCATAGTTGCGTTGCGCTGGCCGAGCGCCTGGGGATTAAACGTGACCTGCACGGTGCAACTGCCCTTGGCCGGTACCTGACCCGCGCAATCATTCGTTTGCGTGTAGTCGGCCAAAGAGAATGTAATGCCGGTGATAGGAGCTGGCGCAGCCAAGCTGTTCGTCAAAACAACGTTAGACGTGAAGCTCTGCAAATGGACCACTTGCGGGAAGAAATCCAGTTGCAACGGCGCAACCTGCACGCTGGAAACAATTTCACCTTGCCCACCCAACTGAATCGTGGAGTTGGCCAGGCTTAGGATTGCAGACCGGTTGCCATCAATGACGGGGGTAAACTGGACTGCCACGGTACAGTTTTGGTGAGACGCCAGCAGAGTCCCGCAAGTGTTCCCGACAATCGTAAACTCCGGGTCACCAGTCAGGAGCGGCGGCGACATGCCAAAATCGGCGTTCGAGGCATTGGTCACGGTAACCGTGCGAGGTATCGCCAAACCGCCGACGAACTGAAGCGGAAACCGAATTCCCGCAGTGGAGACAAGGAGATTCTGGGTCACAGGTGGCACGAAAAAGGAGAAAGTCTGTAATCCTCCGTTGTCAAAAAACACGATCAAGTTGGCGCCACCGCCATTCAATGTGAGCTGGAGTGTGCAAGTAGCCCCGGGAGCCAATGAAGCGCCGCAGTCATTGGTTTGCGTATTGGGTGAATTGATGGAAATCAGATTGATGACGGCGGCGCTGGTTCCCACGTTGGACATCCGGAACGGAATGATCTGCTGAACCCGAGAAGGAAGGATTTGGCGGTCATCGTCAAACCACAAGAAATCACCGATAGGCCTTCCAACCAAAGTGGGCGGCACAGTCACAGTGAAGCTCTGAACCGCGGGCTGGGCATCACTAGCGATGGTAACCGTGCCCGACGCCAATCCGCCACTGCCGTTGTGAACAGTCAGGATGCAAGAACTGGCTGCAGGAACCACTGGTTTGCAGTTACCACCAACCGCGCCGCCAGAGAAAGTGGCGCTAGTGACGTGCAAATCAACAGAGCTGGCATTGCGCAGGAATAGAAATGGCGCAAACGCATTGTTAAGACTGATTTGAGGAGCATTGACCGGGCTGATTTTGGCGAAGAACGACCCAAAACCGCCTCCCGTCAAAAGTGAAGTTCCAAAGCTTCGTCCCACAAGGACAGGGTCCGGCTGAGGGATTGAAGTTTGCGGAGAAATAGATCCGGCGAGGAAAATGTTTCCGCTTCCATCAGATGTAATGGACGACGGAACTTCCAGCGTCAAATGCCCGCCGAACCGGCTGGAGCTTACAGGCACACCCAAGGTATCCAGTTCTAGATAGAACCCGCTCTGGCCTGAAGTGACGTCCGAAACAACGGCATTCTGTTCCTGAAAAGTTCCGGTTAGTCCGCCGGCAATAAATAAATGGCCGTTACCGCCAACAAAGGTTCCTCCCAGATTGCCATCCGCAATGTAGGTGGAGTAGGTCAGACCGTTGAGCGCGGGATTGATCGCTGTTGCAAAGATCTTTAGATTGCCGCCAAGGCCTTCAGGGTGCCGAAAGGCATTCAATGAATATGGGTAGTCATTATCTGGTGTTGATCCTACCAGGTAGACAGTACCGTCGGCTCCTATTCCCATTCCGCCCAAGGTGGCGGTAGAGTTCCCGAAGTCGGTGGAAAACAAGAGTGTCTTGCCATCGGGGGCGAACTTGGACACAAACAGAGCGCCACCAATCTGCCATGTGTTTAAGTGGGGAACAGACCCCGAGCCCGCGAGGTAAATGTTTCCAGCGTTATCCAAGCCGATACCGGGCAGCGATAGTTGCACACTCGCTAACGGCGCTGCTGGATCATAAAAATAGCTGGAGAACGCGTAGGCGGTTCCTGCGGGATTGACCTTTGCAAAGAAAAGGCCTCCGCAAGTCGGAGTAGCGCAGGGCGGTGCTGCCTCAAAAGCATTCACCGTCTGCAAAGTGGTATCGGCGGTGCCGCTCAGGTAGGCGTTACCCGCCGCATCCACGGCAAGACCCCGCGGAAGCGTTCCGTTCATTAGCCCGGAATACAGGATCGTTCCATTGGGAGCGAGTTTCATAATAAACCCGCCTGAAGTCCCCAGACCTGTGGTCACGGGAAAATTGGCTCCACCGGAATTACCGCACAAATAAAAATTCCCCGCGGCGTCCACAGCGACTGCGGCCAGACTGCTCCCGCCGGCGGGTTGGATAAATGTCGAAAACAGGATTGTGTCCGCGGCGGGGTTCAATTTGGTGACGTAGATACCCACGCCAGCGTTACCGTTCACGACCGGGTAGTCGCCGTTCGCCGTACCAGCCATAAATACGTTCCCAGCGGCATCTACTCGAATCGCATCGGCTCCAACTTGGCCGTTACCGGCAAAAACTCCGGCAAACTGAACGACCGGATCAATGACCAGCGTCGCCGTACTGTCATAGCTACCGAGGCGTAGCTTGACGCTGCTGTCCATCGCTAGCTCGTATTTGGCAGAGACGGGTTGGCGATTATCCCCCTGCATCTGGTACGCAAGAGGAGGTAATAGCCGCCAGCTTTGGTTGCCAAGATGAATCGTGAGCGAGCCGTCTTCGGCTAAATAGACATCCTTAGCTCCGTCGAAACTAAACCCTATTACGCCAGGGTTCGCGCCCGGATGAACTTCGAAATCGTATTCCAACTGGCCCTGGTTGCCATGGAATACGGCATCAATTCCCTCATACACTCTCGAGTAACGCACCCGCGAGAATGTTGGAATGCCGGTGAGCCAGTTATTGCGGTCCCGGGTGCGGTAGTAGTTCACGACGCCGCCAGTAGGCGCTTCGGCCGTCGGCTGGGAAACATTGGCTTGGATCATCCGCAACCGAACCGGGCGCCCTGACTGGTTCTTTCCAAACTCGACTCCGTCCTGAGTCAGGGCGATCGCTTCTTGGTCCGAACGGGACAGGAACCGGATTCGGGACTCAAATTGGCCATTGTTCTGCTCGAAGGCCAACGGGATGCGAATGGGATCCGGCCGGATACTGGCATTGGACTGCTGGGCATTTGCTATTGGAACTTCTATCAAGCTAGCTACTAAGAACGCGGCCCATGCGAACAACGCAAGTACACATAGCCTACTGTTTCTCACGAGTATGTCTCCAGCCATCCTAAGGATGGGGCACTAGTATACATCAACCCCATACTAAATCTCTTTGTCTAAAATGTGCGGCACCTACTTAGCAGGAGGTTCAAGGGCG
>JANXPR010000528.1 GCA_025357215.1 Acidobacteriaceae bacterium
CTCGAAGTACCGTTCTAAGCGATTCCAAAAGCCTATGCAGAATCGCGGGAAGGGCCGGATTCGCTGGTTTTAGATTTCTTCTTGCGCTTTTTGTGCTTCTTTATTTTGCGCTGCAATTCATCGGCGGGGACCGCAAGCAGCTTTGTCATTGCGCGGTCAAACGTGCCGAACTCATCAGTGTTTTTCGGCTCGTATTTGTCCGGCACTTTCATTGCAGTTATACCTTGCATTCTATTCCTCCCTTGCTAAAATTGCGCTTACAAAGCCCCATGCAAGAGCCAACACGAGCCAGCGAAAATGACCACGGCGACGATGAATTGTCCCCTGCTGCCGCTCCTAAACAAGAACATGAGAAACATCCACAAAAGGGTGCCAGCAATTCCAGCAACCCCGCAACAAAGTTCTATCGCTGGCTTCTTCCGACTCACGACAAATTGAACCTTCTTTTTACTCTCGTAATCGCTGTAGCTACCGTTTCTTATGTCATCGTCACGAAAAGACAGCTTGATGAAATGAGGGCAAGCGGAGCGGAGTCCGACAAGCAGATAAAACAGCTCATCGAACAGGCCGGGAAGCAAGCCACTAATACACACGAGCTTGCTGTTGCATCCAGGGATCAGGCCACTGCCTCTAAAACCGCTGCTGAGGCTGCCAAAATCAGTGCTGACAATTCCGCTCGAATATCTAGGGCTACCGATAGAAGCGTCTCGATAGCGCAAGAGGGTATGCGTCTGGATCAAAGAGCTTGGGTTGGCCCTACCAAGATGCAGGCCGACATCACAGAAGGAAAGCCGTTTGAATTTCGTATGGAAATAAAAAATGTTGGAAAGACGCCTGCTCTCCATGTGCAGGCACATACGAATCCCGCTTATTGGAGTTCCAAAGAAAAGATTGACGACAGTAGGTTCCTGAGTTGGGTAGCAGGATATGAGCAGATGCTTCAGCCCGGACAAGAAAATGACCTGCATATAACCTTTGATGAACTGATTATGACTCCCGAACGGATAGCTGCGTTCAAGAATGGGCAAATGTGGATTTGGGTCAGAACAGAGCTTAGATATTCGGATAGCTTTAACGAGAGGCACAAAACGGTATTCTGCGGAATTGTTAATCGATTTGACTTGAAATCCTTGGACGCCTGTCCGCCCGGATATCAAAACGCAAACTAGCCCTGATAGCAACAAAAAAAGAGCGAAAAACCCTGTCACGGCCCATATATTATGCGGCCAAGACATACATGAGTCAAGTACGTTAGTGCCCTCTTCATCCCAAGGTTTAAAGGACTTACACGATTCACCCCAAGGGAGCCATTCAGAATTGTCATTCCGACCGAAGGGAGGAATCTGCTTTTCCCGATTTCGGCGATCCCCTTCCCCTGAGGGCTGCCCGATCCTACCGTGCTTTTGCTAGAGAATCAATGGCGAATAAGTTCATTGCTCAGCACGCGTGTCAAGTGTCCTGAAGTTCAGCGTCCTATATTCCGATGAATCTGCAGCCCACCGAGCGAACGTTCCGTCTTGCTAAATCGCCTCATTCCCCAGAACTTGCTGATGAGGTGAGCGACCGTTTGGTGCCCGAGGACAATCCAGCGCCGTAAGGCGCGAAGACAAGTTAGCCCAGCACGGCGACGAGGCGCGCATTCGCGCGCTGAGGAGGTAAGTGCTGGGTAAGCGATAATTTGCCTTGCCTCCTTGCGCCGCAGGCCGCGACGGCGGAAGCGTCGTTGAACCCGACCCGAATGAAACTTCCTCATTGAAAAATCAATTAGGTGGAAGCTACACGGGTTCCCTTACAATGTGGCAAACACGCGCTGAGCGATTGCATGAGCAAGTATGAGAATGTAAAGGTCCTAAGGACAACGAGAGCACGGGCAGCTCGAGTCTTGCGACGGTTGTGGCGCAACGATCCAACAAGGGGAAGAATACCTAAGAGAGTCGCTGCCCCGAATTTCGTTAGATTCCGATGCTTGTCGTCTTATCCGCGCTCATCCGCGTGAATCCGCGGTAGGATTTCCTTCTGCAAACACAAAACGGCCCGCCTTTTTGGCGGGCCATTTGATCTATCTTTGCTGTGCGCTGATCAGTCCAATCAGCGTCATCAGCGGTAAGTTTTAGCTCGTTTTCTGCGCTCTCGCCTTTAGTACGTCAATTGCTTTGCGCAGTTGGTCGTCTTCCTTGGTCGCCGGTGTGGTCTTCTGCGGTTCGTCCGGAGAAGCGGCGCCGTCATCGTCGTCCGGCAGCGCAGCAGCCAGATCGTCGCCCATGGCTACCTGGACGTTCGGCGTGATGCCGGTGTCCTGGATGATTTTTCCGTTTGGCGTGTAGTACTTGGCGATAGAAAGGATCAGCGCCGAGCCGTCTGGAACTTCAATCAGCTTTTGGATGGAGCCTTCACCCCAGGTCTTGTCGCCGACCACATCGCCACGCTGGTTTTCAAAGATAGCGGCCGCCACCAGCTCAGAAGCGCCTGCCGATCCGCGGTTCACCAGCACTGCCACGGGCAGGTCAGTGATTTTCTTTTGCGGGTCAGCGGTGTAGGTGACTTTCTCGTACTTTTGGCCTTGCAGGGTGGCGATGGTGCCTTTGCCTAGAAAGAGGTTGGCTACGGCCACGCCTTCTTCTTCGTCGCCCAGCGAATCATTGCGCAGGTCCAGCACCAGTTTCTTTACGCCCTGTTTTTGCAGGGACTTGATCTTGTTTGCGATGTCCTGGGCTTTGCCTTTGGTCAAGGCCAGGGCCTTAACGTAGCCCACGTCGCCCATTACTTGTTCGGTCACGGCCGGAGGCGCGATCACTTCGCGAACCAGCGTTACCTTCTGTGGTTCCACTTTGCGGGCGCGGATAATGGCGCATTCCACGCGCGAACCCGGCTCACCGCTCAGGCGCAGCTTGAGCGCGGCCAGTGACATGCCTTGCGTGCTCTGGTTGTCCACAAATTCCAGAATATCGCCCGGCGTTACGCCGGCTTTCTCCGCGGGACCGCCCGGAATCACCGAGACGACAGCGGCGTACCCAAAACGTTTAGACACCGTGGCGCCGATGCCGGCCTTGCCGTCACCGCTCTGCTTGAAACGCTTGTATTCGGCGGCGGTCAGGAAGCTGGAGTTTGCGTCCAGGGATTCCAGCATGCCGTGCAGCGCGCCGTTAGTCACGGCTGGCATGTTCGGTTCTTCCACATATTCCGTGCGGATGCGGTGCAGAACTTCGCTGTAAACCTGAATATGGCTGTAAGCGCTGTCAGCGCCGCTGCTGCTGGCAGCATGTACGCCCAGGCCACCGACCAACGCAAAAAGAATCACCAGCATGGAACTGGCTAGAATGAGAGCTTGAAGTTTTTTTGACATCTTGTGCGAGACCAATCCTTGAGACCGCTTGTACTTAAGACAGAAAGACACGGAAAAAGTGAGCGGTATCCTCATTATATCCGTGTTTTCTTGGATGCAGCCCGGCTTTCGCGGGATGGGGGAAATCTTAAGTCACTGGCCCCCCGGCAGGCACTCGTGGATTCGCCTTAGGAGCTGTCTTAAGTGCTCTAATTCTTGCAACAAGTCTGTGGGCTGGCCTTGGCTGTAAGCAGCTTGTAAAGGCTAGTCGCCGGAAGCCGCATGGCGGTGCGACCCAAGAATCCCCAGGATTTCCTTGAGTCCCTGGCGAACCTGCTTCAACTCGCTGAGGTTCGCAGGTGGGACGGCAAATGGCAGCAGCGGTGTTTGCTTGCGCTTGGCTTCAGCCTTGAGTTGTTGGCGTGCACCGGCAATGGTGAAGCCTTCGTCATACAACAGCTTCTTGATGCGCAAAACGTTCTCCACGTCCGGACGCCGGTAAGTTCGCTGCCCGGTACTGCTTTTGGGCGGCTTCAGTTGGGAAAACTCGGTTTCCCAGAAGCGCAGCACGTATCCGGGAAGTCCGCACAGCCGGCCTACTTCACCAATGCGGAAGTAAAGCTTGTCCGGGATCACCACCTCTGGGGCCGGAGCTTTTCGTGCGGACGTTTTAGCGGACTTTTGCATGAGGGATCACTCGTGTCGGTAGCGACCGGTGACGAAGACGGCTGAGCGGAGTGTAAGTCCGGCAGTGAGCAGGCGTCAACCGAAAACGCGCTGCAAGGCCGCGAATTGGCTGCACTCTTTGCGGTGCGCTTGGGGCGGTGCTCTCGGGATGGACCACGCGACGATCCATGCCACGCAAATCACAATCGTAAAAATGGACGTGTTTGTGTTGCGGATGGTGCGAAAAACAAAACGCGACGCACCCGCAAAGAGTACGCCGCGTTTGTTTTGCGCGCTGCTGGAAAGACTCGCCGGTCCCCGAAATATATCTATCGTCGTTATCCGAAAAAACCCCGTGGGAAGCGGTGAGAGAAATTGTCCTTCGGCAAACTGAGGTAATTCTTTTGTTCTTAGAGAGGGCTCCGCCCGGTACAAAGGTCGTGCACCAGCGGTTTCAGGGCCAGCAAATGTGCCTACCAGATTGCCATCAAGCTGGGGTATGCTGTGCTTAATCCATGGTTCCAGGGATAAAGAAACACCGCGGCGCCGCGGCCATGGCGGAGTTGGAAAAACTTCGTCAGGAATTCCAGGCCGAACTTGCAGCGGGAACAAGACCGGAGAAATTCACATCGCGCGTGGGAGTCGTACTCTCTGGCGGTGGC
>JANXPR010000565.1 GCA_025357215.1 Acidobacteriaceae bacterium
TTTGAGTTTTCCGGCGGCCATCCAGCTGGCCATGTCTTTTATGCCTTCGCCGTAGCGCGCGGCGTAATTGAACACGACGAAGCCTTCCATGCGCGCGTTGTTGACCAGCAGCGAGAGATAGTTTGCGGGGCCCTTGATGCCGGTGGTGGAGTTGTACTGCGAGATGGCGCCACAGATTACGACGCGGGCCTTGCGCGCGAGCTGGGCCAGGACGGCGTCCAGAATGTCTCCACCAACGTTGTCAAAGTAAACGTCCACGCCCTTGGGGCAATGCTGGCGGAGCGCGGCAGAGACGTTTTCGTTTTTGTAGTCGATGCAGGCATCGAAGCCCATCTCTTTTACGACGAAAGCGCATTTCTCCGGACCGCCGGCGATTCCAATGGCGCGACAGCCTTTGATTTTGGCAATCTGTCCGCAGACCAGTCCGACCGCTCCAGCCGCGCCGGAGATTACGACCGTCTCGCCTTCCTTAATCTGGCCGACATCGAGCAAACCGAAATAAGCCGTGAGTCCCGTGGCGCCCAGCACGGAGAGATACACCGGCAGCGGAGCAAGGCGGGTATCGACTTTGTTCAGGCCTTTACCGTCTGACATGGCGTATTCCTGAATTCCGAGCATGCCCATCACGTGGTCGCCCGCGGTGAACGCGGGATTCTGCGAGGCGATGACGCGTCCGACAACTCCGGCGCGCATCACGTCACCGATTTTTACGGGCTCGATGTATGAGCGGCCATCGTTCATCCATCCGCGCATGGCGGGGTCGAGCGAAATGTAGAGCGATTGAACCAGCACTTCGCCCGGACCGGGATCACGCACCGGCTCCTCTGTGTAATTCCAGTCAGTGGATTTGGGTAATCCGACAGGGCGCGCGGCGAGACGAAATTGATGGTTGGTGAGAGACATGATGGCTCCGATGAATGGCAATTTAAGAACCCGGTAAGTATATCCGGCGGAGAGTGAGCCGTGGCAGTGCCACGTCGCTACGCGGAGATTATGGTCCGCTCCAAAAATTCGCGCAGTTGTTGAGATTCCTGGCGATACGCCTGGGACTAGCGGGGAACTTCCCGTGCTGCTAGACTACGGTTCCCTATGGCAGATGCAAATACTTCTGGTAGAAATTGGGCCCCGCTGTTGGGACTCCTGCTGGCCCTGGCGGCATTTTTTGTCAACGTACTGATCTTCGTACGGCCTTCAGCGGACCGCCTGGTCGTCTGGATCAGCCTGGCCTTGGCCGCATTAGCCCTGGTTTTCCTGTTCACGGGAATTACACGGGCGTTCAGGAAGGGACGGGGCAAGGTGCTGAGCTCGATCACCAGCCTAGTCACGTTGCTGGTTTGCGGCCTCACGATCTATGCGTTCATACACTCGCGCCAAGTACCCATTTCCACCAAGGCTCCCCAGGTAGGACAGAGAGCGCCAGACTTTACGTTGGCGGATTCCACGGGCAAACAAGTTTCTTTGGTGCAGATTCTAGTGGCGCCCATGCCCAATGGCGCTTCGCCAAAAGCTACGCTGCTGGTCTTCTATCGCGGCTACTGGTGACCGTTCTGCAACCTCGAGTTACGAGGTATTGAACGCGACTTGAAAGAGTACGAGAGCGCGGGCGTACGTGCCGTGGCGATTTCGGTGGACTCTCCGCAGACCAACGCCGACCTGATGAAAAAAGCCGGCTACACCTTTACCTTCCTTTCTGATCCGAATACCGAAGTGATCAAGCGCTA
Organism: Acidobacteriaceae bacterium; assembly: GCA_025357215.1. Lineage (GTDB taxonomy): Bacteria > Acidobacteriota > Terriglobia > Terriglobales > Acidobacteriaceae > Angelobacter. The sequence continues at coordinate 1,722 of JANXPR010000565.1, forward strand.
CGACTTGTTGCATAAAGGCGCGGGACCTGAAGGACATGACATTTCGCGTCCCGCGGAATTTCTGTTGGACTCGAGCGGCACGGTACGCTGGGCAAACTTTACCGAAGACATCCGCGTGCGGCCACGGGCAGAAGAAATGCTGGCAGCCGCGAAGGCGATCAAGTAGGAGCAGCTGGCAATTGGCAATTGCCAAAACCGACACCCAAATGAGTTTCTCGTGAGAACTCCCTGAATCAGTATGGCCAGGGAAAGACCTTCGGGGTCCTTCGACTCGCCTCTGGTCGCTACGCTCCCCTGGGCTCGCTCAGGATGACAGTCATCGAGTTGATTAATCCGCGCTCATGGCGTATTCATATCTGGCTTGTTCATGAGGAGGCCGGACCGTGTCACGCTATCTCTCGTTCACTTTGCCTTTGGCCAACATCCGTAAAGTCGCAGCGTTGTCGGCCGTGCTTGTTTGCGTGAGCGCCGCACTCGCGCAGAAACCGGCGGCGTCCGGTTCTCCAACTTCCAACGAAAAGCCCGCCGAAAAAGTCATTGCCATCAAGGCCACCAACCTGATTGACGGCGTCTCCGCACAGACCCGGCACAACGTGGTGGTGGTGATCCGCGGCAATAAGATTGAAAGCGTGACGGATGGCGGCACGGCTCCGGCAGGCGTCACGGTGATCAACTTTGGTCCGGGAGCCACCGTGCTGCCGGGGTTGATTGACACGCATACACACATCTTTCTGCAAGGCGAAGACCCGGCTGAAGGCGGTTATGACATTCAGCTGCTGAAACATCCGTCGTCCTACCGGGCAGCGCGGGCCACGGTATCGGCGCGGCGGGCGTTGGAACAAGGCTTTACCACTCTGCGTGATGTTGAGACCGAAGGAGCCGGCTATGGCGATGTAGGAATTAAAGAAGCCATCAATGCAGGATTTATTCCTGGGCCGCGCTTGTTTGTGGTGACCCGCGCGATTTCGGTGACTGGCGGCTATCCGCTGGAAGGCTACAACCCGGATGTTCCCATGCCCCATGGCGCGCAGTTGGGTGACGGTCCGGTGGAGTTGCGCAAGATCACGCGCGAACAGATTGAAAACGGCGCGGACTGGATCAAAGTCTACATGACGCACCGTTCGTGGGTAGATAAGCAAGGCCACTTGGTTTCGCAACCGACGCTGACGCTGGACGAAATCCTGGCGGTAACCAATGAGGCACACGGCCAGGGGAAACACGTGGCCTGCCACGCGTACAGCGGCATTGGACTGCATCGCGCACTGGACGGCGGATGCGATTCCATTGAACACGGCCTTTCGCTCGACGACGCCGCGATCAAGCAAATGGTGGAACACGGCATATGGCTTGTGCCCACGCTAGGCGTGTACTACACGGACTGGTCTCCGGCTGATACGCAAGACGGCAAGCGCGACCGCGCACGCGCCGGCGAACATGAAGTTTCATTCAAGAACGCCATGAAAGCCGGCGTGAAAATCGCTTTCGGCACGGACATGGGCGGCATTCCATGGACACAGCCCATCGCGGACGAGTTCGGGTTCATGGTGAAATTCGGCATGAGCCCCATGGATGCCATCCAGTCGGCTACATCGCGCGCCGCGGACCTGCTGGAGATGAAAGGCGAACTGGGCGTGATTGCTCCGGGCGCTTACGCTGACGTGATCACGGTACACGGTGACCCGCTGGCCAACATTGATGCGCTCAAGAATCCCGTCTTTGTCATGAAAGATGGCAGCGTATTCAAACAGCAGTAAGAGGGAAAAACGAACCGCGCGGAGAAAATCAAGGGAGAAACATGGCAAGCAAAGGCGATGATTCATCTTCAACGGCAATGGCGGTAGCAAGAATCGTAGTGGGCGTCATGTTTATCTTTTTTGCGCAATACAAATTGCTGGGCGGTGAGTTTGCGCACGGCGGTTACGAAAAATACGTTACCGGCTACGAGCAGAACACGGCGGTGAGCGCCTACAAACCATTTCTGCGCGCGACGTTGCACTATCCCGTGGCGTCAGGTTATGCGGTGGGCGTGGCGGAGTTATTGATCGGCCTCTCCATGGTGTTGGGATTCTGGGTACGGCCATTCGCGATTGTAGGCGCGCTCTTTATGTTCAATCTGCTGTTGAGCACATGGGTGCTGCCAGCGGGGTCGGCGATGTGGAAGTATTTTGGGAACGAGCTCGACAATATTGGACTGATGCTGCTCTTCGTTCTATTTTTCTTCCACAACGCGGGGAAAACGTTGGGGCTGGACGGCAGGAAGTAAGGAATCGCCGTGATCTTTTTGTGTCGCCCCTACGGGGCTCGAATCGTTTTTTGCAGCTTACCCACCCTTACGGCTTCGCGTTCGCTCGCCTCAGCGGTGGGCTAGACTCTTTCGCGCCTGCGGCGCTTCGTCCCCCTGCGAATAAGGCATCATCGTTTGCCTCATTAGCCATAGCCATGCGCACAGGAACGCGGAAGCATCTTCACGTGATCTACTTCTGCAATGGGAACAACAGGTAGACATAACTCAGTTACTGGTTCTATTGGTACAGCACACCTTATTTTGCATCTTGTGTCGCCCGCGAACACGGGCGGGCGAATCTTGGGAAATGCTCCGCCTAGTCGTGGCAATAGGGATCTCTCGCTGCGCTCGGGATTTCAGAAAGACCGAGCTGCACAAAAAAAACAGGACCGGCGAACCGGTCCTGCCAACGAAAAACAACTACCTCGAGAAAAAATAATCTATAAAACCAAATCTATACGTGCTGGTGGGGGAGAGCACCTGGCGGGGGGGCCAGTTTCTGCTGAAGCTCGACCAGTGCCTTGCGCAGTTCCGCAATTTCAGCCTCCGTGCGGGTTTCTTTCCACAGATCAAAACCTTCCGCCAAGGAGTGGCAGGCGTCAGCCAGTTCGCGCACTGGAGTATCCGACCCAATATCTTTCATGTGCGCCTGGTCTTGTTCCGAAGGCGCGATAACTTCCGCGGGACGCGCTTTCTTGGGATAGGTCATTTTGCGGCGCAAGGTCTCGATTACCTCGCCCACCTTGTCCTGGTTATCGGGCAGCATACGTTGAAAGCTGATACCCATGCCCACCTGGGGATAGGTAGTCCGGACCACACCGGGGGTTTCCAGTGCCACGCCTTCCACTTTCATCTTCACAAATACCAGAGTGTTGACGGCAAGCGGTGTCGGGGTTTCCACGTACACGCCGCCGAGTGAAACATCGCGGACCTGTCCGAAAGAAGTTTCGTCAGAGTCAGCGGGGCGGACAGACGCCGCACCGGTGCATTCAAATCTTGTGTGCCAGCGTTTGTCGCCAGCGTTGGCCAGGGTTTTTACCGGGGCAATGGCTTTACGCAAGGCGCCGCCGTGAGCGGAAAGGTCCTGCTCGTCCGGAGGCATGCCAATGCCCCACACAGCTTTGCTGCTTTCCACGGCGCGAACACCAGCCTGGCCTTCCATGGCGCTGCCGGGAGCGCCCATCCAAAACACCTGAAACTTGGTTTTGACCGCGCCACGTTGGATCTCAATGAGTTCGCCGGGATCCAGCAACATGGAAAGGCCGCCCAGACGGGCTGACTGTTCCGTCAGGTCCAAGGTGTGGGCCAGTTGTTTTTCCTGGCCGTTTTTGCGGATTACGGTGACCGGAAGCACCATCTTGCGACGCAGGTTGCTCCGGGTATTGCGCTTGGCAGACATCTCTTTAGGCCCTCAACAAACCTTATATCGGCAAAGGGGCCATGGACTTGAGTACCCGAGTAGGCAGGGTGAGGGACCGGTCTAAGAAAAAACTTGGGTAAGCGGACGTGAGATAGATGCCGATAACAAGCTTTTAGGTGAATTGTGTCCGCCACTTGCAGGCGCTCTCCGTACGGATGGTATTCGAACGGAAGCCCAGCCCACACTGGGGGCGTGATCCACAAACTCCGGGCATTCAAGAAGGGCGACATTCTTTGGCGAAGGGCTCTGATCACGATGAGGGAATCATCCAAATGCCCATGGGCTTCACATTTGAGCCCAACCGCAAAGCTCACGTAAAAAAGACCCCGGCAACGGAATCTGAACATCTGCTGATCACCGCGGTTGAGCAGTCCGCAGAAGCCATTGCGATTACAGACACGACCACCAAGATTCTGTATGTGAACCCGGCCTTTACGGCAATGACCGGCTACACGCGCGAAGAAGCAGTGGGAAAAAGCCCAAGCCTGCTCAAGTCCGGCAAACAAGACAAAGCTTTCTATCAAAATCTCTGGACGACGATTCTTGCCGGCAAGGTATGGCGCGGCGAGATGATCAATCGCCGCAAAGACGGCACGCTGTATACGGAAGAAAACTGCATCACGCCAGTGCTGGACGAATCCGGCAAGACGCGCGCTTACATTTCCATCAAGCAGGACATCTCGTCCCGCATAGCCGCGGAGGCAGCACAGAAGACCCTGGCCGCCGTGGTGGAATCGTCAGAGGATGCAATCTGCACACTGTCACTGGATGGAACCATCTCCACCTGGAACAAATCGGCGGAGCGCATCTACGGATATTCTCACGAGGAAGTCATCGGCAGGCATGTATCCATGTTTTCGACGCACGCGCAGACCGACGAACTGAAATGGCTGGGGGAACAAGTTCGTGCCGGCAAAAGCGTTCCCCATTTCGAGACCACGCGAATTCACAAGAGCGGTGAAATCGTTGACGTCTCAGTGGCCGTGGCTCCCCTTTGGAATGATGCGGGAGAAGTGATTGGCATCTCAACGCTGGCGCGGAATATAACAGAGCGCAAGGCGGCTGAACGCGACCTGCAATTCATGGCATCCATCGTGAATTCGTCGGACGATGCCATCATTGGACGTACGCCGGAGGGCATTATTCTCAGCTGGAACCGCGGCGCGGAAAAGCTCTTTGGTTATCGCCCGGAAGAAATCATCGGCAAAAGCATTACCGTGCTGGCAGCCCCGGAGGTTGCACCTATCGTCCGGCAAGTGGTTGAAAGAGTGAAGCGCGGAGAAACCGTGGCTCCGTACGACGGCTATGGCCTGGCCAAAGACGGGCGAGTGTTTGCAGTGTCTGCCGCGGTTTCACCGGTGAAAGACGCCCAAGGAAACCTGGTGGCGGTGAGCGCCATTCTACGAGACATCACAGAACGCAAAGCGGCGGAGAATGCGCGCAAGTTCCTGGCGTCCATTGTGGAAACGTCCGCGGACGCGATCATCGGCCGGTCTCTGGATAACAAGATCATCAGTTGGAACCAGGGCGCTGAACGCATGTTTGGTTACACGGCGGAAGAAATCATTGGCAAGCCGACAAGTGTTTTGGCCGTGGCACAGGTCGCGGCTGTTGTTCAACGGAACAATGCATTGTTGTCGCGCGGCGAAGCGCTTCCGCCCTTTGAATCCAAGTGTGTGACCAAGGACGGACGGCTTTTCGACGTTTCCGTTTCGGCGTCGCCGATCACGGACTCAGCAGGCAGCGTGGTCGCCTCATCCGCGGTAATCCGAGACATCACAGAGCGCAAAGCCGCGGAGACAGCCCGCCGGTTTCTGGTTTCGATTGTGGAGTCATCCGCGGACGCCATCATCGGCCGTTCTCTCGACGGCCTGATCGTGAGCTGGAACCGGGGCGCGGAGCAGATGTTCGGATATACAGCGGAAGAAGCTGTTGGCCAGCCCACCACGATGTTAACGGTAGTGGAGGACAGAGCGAGAGCGCAGGAGAACAACCTGGTGTTGCGCAAGGGAGAAATCGTGAGGCCCTTTGAAGCCAGGTGCCTAACCAAGAACGGACAGATGTTTGCGGGGTCAATCTCCGTCTCGCCGATTCGCGATGCTTCCGGCAAGACGGTGGCGGCATCCGCTGTAGTGAGGGACCTTACCGAACGGATGCGGTTGGAAGACGCGATGCGCGAGTCAGAAGAAAAATTCCGCACTCTGGTCGCCCATAGCCCGGACGCGGTGTGGATGGTAGACGAGAACAATCATGTTCTGTTCGTGAGTGACAACACAGAAAATATCCTGGGGGTAAGTCCGGCCGAGTTCTACGCGGGGGAAGAGGCTCTCTGGTTCGAATCCGTCCATCCTGACGATTTGCCAAGGGTGCAAAAAGCCTTTGCCGCGCTGTTTGCAGGTCGCGGCGCCTTTAATGTGGAATGCCGGCAACGCCATCGCAACGGCCAATGGAAGTGGATCCACTCCCGTGCTGCTGGCTTGCAGGAAAAGAACGGCGTGAAATACACCAGCGGACTGCTCAGCGACATTACAGAGCGTAAACGGAGCGAAGCGGCCCTGAAAAAATCCGAGGAGCGTTATCGCCGGTTTGTAGAGAACAATCTGGCCGGAGTGTTCCGCGCAAAGATAGGCGACTGCCTGATCGATTGCAATGCCGCCGCGGCCCAGATGCTGGGATACGAATCGCCGCAGGAATACGTGGGCACGCCGTCCCGCGATTGCTTTTACGACATTGCCGACTTACGGAGATTTGATGAAATCCTGAAGCGGGATGGCGTACTGATCAACGCTGAAGCCAGGTTGAAAAAGAAAGACGGCAGCCCCATGTGGGCGTTGCAGAACATGGCCATTGTTGAGGATGAGACGCAAGGTACCGTCATTGAAGGCACGTTCATTGACATTACCGAACGCAAGATGGTGGAAGAAAAAATGAAAGCCGCCAAGGACGCCGCGGAAGCCGCCAATCGCGCCAAAAGCGATTTTCTGGCCAACATGAGCCATGAAATCCGCACGCCCCTGAACGGCATCATGGGCATGACCGACTTGGCATTGGATACAAAATTGGACGCGGAGCAAAGAGACTATCTGGAAACAGTGAAGACTTCCGCTGACGCGCTACTCCAGGTGATCAACGACATCCTGGATTTCTCAAAGATTGAAGCACGCAAACTGGACCTGGAAAACATTTCTTTCCCTGTAAAAGCGACGGTGGACGCAACGCTAAAACCCTTCCACGTGCGGGCGCAACAAAAAGGCCTGCGCCTGCTTTGCCATTACGAAACCGGCCTGGCGGAAACCGCCGTCGGCGACCCGGGCCGGCTGCGCCAGGTGCTGGTGAACCTGGTGGGCAATGCGATTAAGTTCACGGACAAGGGAGAAGTAGAAGTACACGTGAAGGAAATTTCACGCGACGAGCATGACGTTGTCCTGCAATTCAGCGTGGGCGATACAGGAATTGGCATCCGGAAAGATAAGCAGAAAAAGATCTTTGAGGCCTTTGTCCAAGCTGACAACTCCGCTTCACGCCTATACGGCGGAACGGGACTCGGCTTGACCATTGCTTCGCAATTAACGGCCCTGATGGGCGGCAGCCTACAAGTGGAAAGCGAACCAGGCAAAGGCAGCAGGTTCTACTTCACCGTAAAATTGGGATTGGCCAAGGACAAAATCACAGCCGAGCCGGCGAGCGTGAAGGAAAATGGTTCCGGTGCGAACCGGCCGCTGCACATTTTGCTGGCGGAAGACAACCCGATCAACGCGCGCCTGGCCGTGCATCTTCTGGAAAAACAAGGCCACTCCGTGGCGACAGCCACAACCGGGTGGGAAGTTTTAAAGACCCTGGAAACCCAAAGCTTTGACGTGATACTGATGGACATACAGATGCCCGAGCTTGACGGCCACGAAGCCACGCGGGCCGTTCGCCAGCGAGAATTGCTGACCGGTAAACACATGCCAATCGTGGCCATGACCGCACACGCCATGCAAGGGGATCGTGAAATTTGCCTGGCCGCGGGCATGGACGACTACATCACCAAACCGATTAAGATCTCGGAGTTAACAGAAGCACTGCAACGTGCGCGGTCCATGCAACCGCTGGCCAACGTGCTTGCCGCTGATCCGGCTTCTGAAGAAACCCAAGAGCTTCAGCCCTGAGCTTTGGCCTGAGCTTAAATCTGAAGGTAAGCCGGTAGTAAGTCCGCACGAGAAAATAAAACCATCTGAAAATGAGGTTTCATCGCTAGCGCGATGAACGTAGCTTTTTTTGCTTTTTGACGCTCCGCTCAAGCTACGCGCCAGCCTGCGGCGTGTGTAGGTCGTGCAGCAGCGGCTTTACGGCCCGCTACTTGCCGCCGGCACCCGAACCCTGCACAATAGATAGATACCCTAAAAGCAAAAATCCATGGCGAAGTTTACTGGACAGTTCACGGAACAATACGACGTAGTAGTGGTGGGAGCCGGTCACGCTGGCTGTGAAGCCGCCATGGCCGCGGCCCGCATGGGCCTGCGCACCGCATTGTTCACGCTGAACGCCGACCTGATCGCGCAGATGTCGTGCAATCCCGCCGTCGGCGGAATCGCCAAGGGCCATCTGGTCCGTGAAGTGGACGCGCTGGGCGGCATCATGGGCGAAGTCACGGACGCCGTGGGAATCCAATTCCGCTTGCTCAACACTTCCCGCGGACCTGCCGTGTGGTCTCCACGGGCGCAGTGCGATAAGCAGCAGTATCGCGTGAAAATGCGTGAAGTGCTGGAAAGCCAGCCGAACCTGACCATTAAACAAGCAGAAGTGGCGGAGTTGATGGTGGAAGACGGGGAACTTCCACCACGGAGGCACGGAGACACGGAGGAAACCCTTTCAGGTGGAGTCTCTGCAGGACAGACATCCTCGGCAAGTGACGTGGCTTTATCTGGCTCAGCCGCTGAAGAAACTTTGGGAGGCGAATACGTCGAGCGGTTGGGAGCGCAGCGACAAACTGCCGTCGGAATCAAACTGCGCGACGGCCGCACCGTGGGCGCTCAGGCCGTGATCATCACGACGGGAACCTTCCTGAACGGACTCATCCATTGCGGTGAGCAGACATATCCTGCGGGCCGCAGCGGAGAGCCGCCGTCACAACTGCTGGGCGAATCACTCAAGCTGATGGGATTGCGCGGTTGCCGTTTGAAGACCGGAACACCTCCGCGCCTGGATGGCCGCAGCATTGACTGGACACG
>JANXPR010000024.1 GCA_025357215.1 Acidobacteriaceae bacterium
GCCGAGCAGGCCTGCAAGTTCGAGCACATCCTTTCGCCGGAAGCCACCGACCGTATCTGCACCTTCCTGGGCCATCCGCGCACATGCCCGCACGGCAGCCCGATTCCCGCCGGACCGTGTTGCCTGGCCTCACGCACTCTGAGCGGACGCGAAGAAGTCGCCCCGCAGTTCGCCCAGCAAAAGTAAGAGTTACACTTGCCTTCCCGGGAGGGACTTCATGTCATTCCGCCTTTCTATTGCGCTGATCGTGCTGACGGCTGTAGCTTCCGCCGATTCCTTTGACAAGCCGTTGCGTAAGCAGACCGTCGTTTTGAGTCCCGCGAGTAAGAGCACACCCCCGGATCCCGCCGTCAAGGCTTCCTGCTTTTTCTACGCTGACTTCATGGTCAAGCAAATTGACGCCGGCGAAGTAGGCTCAGAAAGTCTGTCTATCGTCCCGCTCAAGAAAGGAATCGTGGCCTCGTGCAGCAGAAAGCGCTCTGCCGGAGAAATGGTCATCGACCCCAAAGACTGGAGCGGCTACTTCAAAGGCGTAAAGGATCGCATGGTTTTTTTTGACGGCGACGATGGCGTCAATCGCGGCATGGGCTTCGCCGTTTTTGATTCCACTACCGGAAAAAGGATTTTTGACGACGTCGCTTTTGGACCGCTGGAATTCCCTGATCTGCACCGCCCGCACCTGACCATTCGCTACACCCGCGTTGCCGATGGCGGCTGCAACATGTTGAAAGACCAAACCGCATGTTGAAAGAAAATCAAAAGCAACCTTGGCCCAGACTTAGCGGAACCAGATTGCAAGAAAAGCTACGAGAAAAGCGCTCGCGAACTGGCCGAGGGGCGGTGTCAGGCGGAAGGCAAGAATAATGACAGAGTCAAAGCCAGCGCTGCGTGCGTGGCCAAGGAACTCCCGCTGGCGATACAGCAAACCAGTGACGCCTCATCCGTAATCGCTTACTTGGTCGACGTTGACCTTTCGCCCCAGCCGGCGATCCGGCCGGTCGCAGCGCCGACGCAGTGCTGGCCATCAGACTAGCGCTGCTACAAACTTGCCTGCCAAGCTAACTACCCGGGCGCAATCCGCATCCGCAGACGCTTATTGTCCATCCAATAGGCTCTGGCCTACCTAGCGTTCGCATCTGGTTATAATAAAAATACGTTGCTACCAGCATCCGGAGAACCCATTGTCTGAGCCGCTCGAGATAAAGAAGACCCTTAACCTGCCTAAGACGGATTTTTCCATGAAGGCAAATCTCCCGCAGAACGAGCCTAAGTGGCTGGAAAAATGGGAGAAAATGGGGATCTACGCAAAGATTCGCGACTCGCGCAAGGGCCAGCCGACGTACATACTCCACGACGGGCCTCCGTACGCCAACGGTCCCATCCACATGGGCACTGGTCTGAACAAGTGCTTGAAAGATTTCGTCGTCAAGTCCAAGAACATGGCGGGCTTTGATTCGCCGTACGTCCCCGGCTGGGACTGCCACGGCCTGCCTATCGAAATCAAAGTTGATCAGGAACTGGGCCGCAAAAAGCTGGAGATGCCGGCTTCGTCCATACGCAACGCGTGCCGTAAGTACGCGCAAAAATATCTTGATCTGCAACGCAGCCAGTTCAAACGCCTGGGCATCTTCGGCCGCTGGGAAGACCCTTACTCCACCATGGACCCGAAGTTCGAATGCATGATCGCCCGCACTTTATTCGACTTCATGGAAAACGGCGCGCTCTATAAAGGACTCAAGCCGGTTTACTGGTGCATTCACGACGAAACGGCGCTGGCCGAAGCCGAAGTTGAATACGAGATGCATACCAGCCCCAGTATCTGGGTGAAGTACGCGCTCACCAGCGACCCGGCGAAGATCGACGCCAAGCTCGCCGGCAGGAAAGTGAACACCATCATCTGGACGACGACCCCCTGGACGCTCCCTGCTTCCATGGCCGTGGCCTTCCATCCTGACCTGGAGTACGTTGGCCTGGAGCATAGCGGCCAGGTCTACATCGTTGCCGATGCATTGGCCAAACAGACCATCGCAGCCTGCAAGCTCGAAAGCGCCACGGAAGTCGCACGGTTCACCGGCAGCCAACTCGAACGTGTCACGTTCAAGCATCCGTTTCTTGATCGCCAGATTCTCGGCGTGTTGGCGGACTACGTCACCACCGACCAAGGCACCGGCGCCGTCCACACGGCTCCGTCCCACGGCGCGGACGATTTCTACACCGGCGTGAAGTACAAGCTCGAGCAAGTCTGCAACGTGGACGAAGGTGGACACATCCGCAACGGCCTCCCGGAATATGACGGACTCAAGGTCTTCGCGGCCAATCAGCCTATCGTCGATCTGCTGCGCGCGCGCGGCGTGCTCATGGGCCTGGACAAGATCGAGCACTCGTATCCGCACTGCTGGCGTTGCCACAATCCGGTGATCTTCCGCGCCACCGAGCAGTGGTTTATCTCCATGGAAGCTCCTGTCGGCGGCAGCACACTGCGCCAGCGCGCACTGGACGAAATCGACAAAGTCGTATGGGACCCCGCGTGGGGCAAAGACCGCATCACCAACATGGTGGCCGGACGTCCGGACTGGTGCATCTCGCGCCAGCGCGTATGGGGCGTGCCCATCGCGGTCTTCTTCTGCGTGAGTTGCAAGAAGTACCTGGAATCGAAAGAAGTCAACAAAGTAGTAGTCGATCTCTTCGCCCGCGAAGGCGCCGATGCCTGGTACATCCGCGACGCCAAAGACATTCTCCCCGCCGGAACCAAGTGCGCGGGCTGTGGCAACTCCGAATTCCGTAAAGAGAATGACATCATTGACGTCTGGTTTGAATCCGGCTCCAGCCATGCCGCTGTGCTCGGTCGCGAACCTGGACTGCCCTGGCCTGCCGATCTCTACCTTGAAGGCGGCGACCAACATCGCGGATGGTTCCAGTCTTCCCTGCTGTGCGGCGTGGGCACGCGCAACCAATCGCCGTATCGCAGCGCCGCCACCGTGGGCTGGGTGCTCGACTCGCAAGGCCGTGCTATGTCCAAGTCGCTGGGCAACACCGCGGATCCTGTTGACGTCGCCACCAAATTCGGCGCTGAGATTGTCCGCATGTGGGTGGCGTCCGTTGATTTCCGTGAGGACGTGAACGCCTCGCCGGAACTCTTCAACCGCATCGCTGAAAACAACTACCGCAAGATCCGCAACAACTTGTTCCGGTACATTCTGCAGAACCTTTACGATTTTGACCCGGCCAAGGACGCCGTCAAGTTCGCTGACATGCCGCGGCTTGACCAGTACATGCTGCTGCAAACGGCCGCCGTCGCGGAGAGCGTCTGCAAATATTACGAAAGCTTTGAGTTCCACCGCATCTACCATCAGCTGAACGATTTCTGCACCACAGACCTTAGCGCGGTTTATTTTGACATCATCAAAGACCGGCTCTACACTTCGCCGCCCAAGTCCGTCGCCCGGCGCGCGGCGCAGACTGCTCTGTGGCAAATCGGTGAAGCCATGGTCCGCCTGCTGGCGCCCATCATGACCTTCACTACAGACGAAGTCTGGTCGCACCTGCCTGCGGTCCCTGATCGTCCGGAAAGCGTGCACCTGGCTTACTTCCCTAAAGGGCAAGACTTGACCGGCGGCCCTGTGGCCGCTGATCTGGCCAATTCGCTGACTTCCGACTTTGGCGAACTCCTTAAAATCCGTGAAGAAGTCAACAAAGCCCTGGAAGCCCGGCGCGCCGATAAGCTGATTGGCAGCGGTCTGGAAGCCCTTATCACGCTGAACGCCCCTGCTGGCATGAAAAAACTCCTGGATGGCTATCGCGACGACCTTCGTTATCTGTTTATCGTTTCAGGCGTCAATATAAAGTATGCCCAGGACGGGAACCCAGATACCCCCTTGCGCGTAGATGTAGAGAAGGCCCCGGGGGCTAAGTGTGACCGCTGCTGGAACTACTCCACACATGTGGGCGAAAGCGAGCGTTATCCCACGGTTTGTGAGCGTTGCTCGGCCGCATTGGCGGAGATTGAGAAGACTTAGTCAGCAAGTAAAGAAAAGAAGAGAAACACCGCAGCTCCGGCTGCTTTTTAGGGACCTATGAGGAAGTATCACATCCTGATCGCGGTGCTGGTGGTCAGCATTGACCGCATTACCAAGGCGGCCGTCGCGCAGCGCATCGGCCTGCATGACAGCATTGACGTGGTTCCCGGCCTCTTCCGCCTGACGCATGTCCAGAACCAGGGCGCGGCGTTCGGTTTGTTTGCCGATTCGCCTTCGGAATGGAAAGTCGCCATGCTGATCATGTTCTCCGTGGCCGCGCTGGCGGTTGTTTCCGCTTTGTTGTGGAAGAACGGCAACGCCATGAACACCACGGCCATTGCTCTGTCGTTGGTTTTTGGCGGCGCACTGGGCAATCTGTGGGACCGCGTGGCCGCCGGACGCGTGATCGACTTCCTCGACTTCTATCTTGGCTCGCATCACTGGCCGGCTTTTAACGTCGCCGACAGTGCGATTGTCATAGGCGCGCTGCTGCTGCTCAGTGAAATCTTCCTGTCTCCACAGGAAGAAAAGGCCATGAGCTAGAAGAAATCGGGTGATCTGGAAATCCGGTGATCGGGTGATCGGAAATCTCGTTCACGGCTGAGATACCGCGGCCACATCCACAATCTATAAATCAAGAAAGTGTCATTCCGAGCCATGGGCGGAATCTGTTCCACTGCTCTCGTCGAATTAAGAGGTCCGGTGAGCATGTAGAATCAACTCGGGCTTCAGCATCTATCTAACCATCCTCAATGCGCCGCCATCACCTGTCCATCATCGCCGCTGTCATCGCCTTCGACCGCGTGACCAAATGGCTGATCGTCCGCCGTCTTCCCATCGCTCATGACGTCTCCATCATCCGCGGATTCTTCCAACTTGCGCATTGGGAAAACACTGGAGCGGCGTTCAGCATGTTCGCCGACTCCGCTTCTCCCTGGCGGACCGCCGGACTGATTGGTTTTTCCGCGCTGGCCATCTCCGTGATCGCATTCCTCCTTTGGAAGAACGGTCCAAAACTTGACGGCACGGGCATCGCATTCTCTCTCATCATCGGCGGCGCGCTGGGCAATCTCTGGGACCGCATCGCCAAAGGCACGGTCACCGACTTTCTGGATTTCTACGTTGGCTCCAGCCACTGGCCGCCTTTCAACGTAGCCGACAGTGCGATTGTAGTGGGATCAATCCTGATTGCCTGGACGGTTCTGTTTGGATCGAAGGCGAAAACGGCGAAATGAGCCGATCGGTTCATTTTACTTATCAGTGAGCGAATCTTATCAAAACATCAAAGACTTAGATGGACCGGGAGTCCAGTTCCGCCAGGGACGGTATCGAAAAAGCTCGGGCAAGCTGGGAAGAAATCCTCTTCGATACTCCAGCGCCGGAGGCGCGGCCACAGGTTAGCCCACACTGAGGCGAGCGAACGCGAAGCCTTAAGTGTGGGTACGCTAGCAAAATGATCTCTTCCTTGCTGCCGCAGGCCCAGCGCGCAGCGAAGCGGAGCGCCAAAAGAAATCAATCTTTCGGATACAGCATCTTGTACATCGCCGTATTGCGCATGATGGCTTGCACGTAATCGCGCGTCTCGGTGAATGGAATGGACTCCACAAATTCATCCATGTCTTTGAACTTGCCTTCGCTGCGCCACTTGTCCACGCGATCTTCTCCGGCGTTGTACGCCGCCAGAGCATATTCCACGTGACCGTCAAAGTGGTCCACCATGTGTTTGAAGTATCGTGTGCCCAGCAGCAGATTCACATTCGCGATCAACAGGTCGTCGCTGGACGCCAGCTTGATGCGCTCTTCCCTGGCCAGGTTCTTGCCGACGGCGGGCAGCAACTGCATCAGCCCCATGGCTTTCGCGGGCGAGATGGCCGCAGGATTGAATTCCGACTCCTGCCTGATCAGTGACGCCACCAGATAAGGATCAAGATGGTTCTGCTCTGAATCGCGTTTCAGTTCGTCCCAATATGGACGCGGAAACAAGCCTTCCCATACCGGACGCGGAATCTGCGGAATCTCCGCCGAGAAATATCCTGGCACCGTCCGCTTCAGCGTCTCAATCGAATGGATGTAGCTGCCCTGCCCCATGTACATCTCTGAGATCGCTTTTGCGAGCCACGGCGGAGTGCCCACCGTAGCTGCCTGCATTTCTTTCACGGCAAAGTCGTAAAGTGCGCCGTTGGCCAACAACTGGGCTTTTTTCAAGCGCAGGTTGTCTTCGGGAGCGTTCCAGTTCCGAGGAGGCGCAGTCGGCGCCGGAACTTTTTCCAGCGGTGCGGGATCGGCCACTTCATCGCCGGTCATCGCTGCCAGTCGACCATGTGCCAAGTATGTGTAATAGAAATATCGAAAATTTTCCGTCAGCTTCTGGTAGTAGGCGCGAGCCAGAGGTTTGTCGCCGTCTTCTTCCGCGAGTCGTCCGCGCCAGTAAATGGCGCCCGGGACTTCTGACGAACTCGGGTACATGGTGATCTGTTCTTCAAACAGCCGCTTGGCGTCGTCTTTCTTGCCCGCGCGATAGCTGAGCCAGCCGGCTCGCCAATGGGTGAACGGAGAAAACTTTCCGTTCCGCTGGCGCGCGCAAATTTCCGAGTAAAACGGAATCGCGCTTTCAAATTCGTTGCGAAGCATGTACATGTTGCCGGCGGACATCAAGGTCTCCTGCATCCAACTGCTTTCCGGAGCCAGTGTCCGTAGCTGTGTAATGTACGCCGCCTGTTTCGTGCGATCGTCTTTATCGCGAGAAAGCTCGGCGAGAAAATACAAAGCCTGGGCTTTGGCTTCGACAGATGCCGCTTCGTTCTTCTCAATACTTTCAAAAAGCTTTTGCGCGTCTTCGCGACGCCGCGCCTTGTACAAGGCCGTGCCGTACTGGCCCTGCATGGCGACCATCTTGTCTGGCGGGGCGATTTCAAGTAACGGACTGAGTTCGCTCACCGCGTCCTGATAGCGCCGGGCTTTCAGCAAGAGCTCGCTACGCATGCGGCGTTGATCAAAGTTTCCCGTCGGTTGCGCTTCGCCCAGCGCGCGCAATTCCTGCAAGGCCGCATCGGCTTCCGTGGCAACAGGAAATTCGAAATAGATTCGATGCAGAGCTTCCTTGGCTTTGCCTTTTTCGTCCGCGCTTTCGTACGCTTTGGCCAGCGCCAGTTCCAAGTCCGGACGAAACGGCTGGCGATGTTTTTCCAGCACCGCTGCCGCTTTCAGCGGTTCGTTACTACTGGCCAGCGCTCCCGCGTATAACATGACAACTTCATGCTGGTTGAGCGTGTCGGGATACTTCTGCTCAAAGTTCTCCAGCAGCTTGATCACCTCCGCGTAATTCTGTTCGCCCTGATAGGCGCTGGCGCGCAGAAAGTCGAGATAATCGCCGAGCACCGGTTGGAGCGACTCGGTATGCAGCCAGGCTTCACGCGCCGCTACGTAGTCCTTATCGAGAAAATGCGCGTAACCGATGACCATCCAGGCCAGCGAGCCGGCATCGTCTTTTTCATGCTGCGCCGCGTAGGCTTCAACGCCGGCGTACCCTTGCGGTGTGCGATTTTCCAGCAGTTGCTGCGCCATGGGCTTGAGTTCCGCCGACGCTACAAAAGCTCGCTGTGTCCGGCTCAGCTTAGACGCACTGACCGGCGCCTTTTTCGCGCTCACCGTATGAGTCTTCTTTTTGTGTGATTGATCGTCAGCAGTTGCCGCCGGCAGCAGAGACAAACTAAAAATAATGGAGAGCAGCAGAATGGAAAAACGTGAGGCTACCACTTTGACCCTGGCTTTCGCAGAAGATGTCACCGCGGAAAACTTGCGCCCATCAGCGATAAATCATTATCCGCCAAAATGCGAACAAGCTCCTGATTAAAATAATTGGCGGACGCCGCTTCCGTCTCGCCGTACCGCTTGTCGTAAGTGGCCCGGCTCTTTTCAATGTCCTCGCGCAAGCGGTCATAAAGATCGCGGCTTTGTTTACCCTCGGCCACCTTGGGCTGGTTGTACAGCTTGATCTCTTCCACCAGCAGCTTGGCAAAGCGCTTGGCTTTGCGGTGCAGATCGTCGTCCCCTCCGGCGGGGCCTGCCGCGGCAGGCGCAACCGACGACGCCGTATTCACGGTCGACGACGAACTTGCCGAACTAGTCACCGGAGCCGATGAACCCGCGATCGGCTGTGTATCTTCAGCCGCGACAACTCCGGCTTTGCGCAGAGCGCTCAGTTCCAGCCACAATCCGGCGAAGCGTGTCAGCGTCGCCAGGCCAGACGCATCAAGAATTCCACCGGGCGCGGCGCCGCAATCGGCATAGAGCAGTGCTGCGACTTTATCTTTCACCACCAGGGGCAGAAGCTGGCATCCTGGCTGGGCTGGTTCGGAAACGGTGGCCATGAAATTTGAATCGAATTCCGCCGTGGTACCGCCCATGGGTGATCTCGACTGCACGGCCCGGGAGAGCAGGCTGGAGGAAGGATCCAGGCTGATGTTTTTGATCGCGTTATTGTCTTCAAAGCCAATGCCCTGCCATCCGTTGGCGGCGCCGGCTCTTACCACGAAAAGCGCCACTCGTCCGGCGAAACGTGCCCCACCTTCCAGCAGTTGGCGCAGGATCTCCGCTTGGGAGTTTCCGTCCTGGATGGAACTGATGGCCGCGCTCAACAGGTCAGTGGGCGAGGAACCCGGCGCTGGAAACAGGTTTTCCAGCTCTTTAGACGCTCTACGGACAATTTCCGCACGGATTCCCGGAAGCGCCGTCTCCAATACCTCGGCGACAGCCTCTTCAAGTATGTTCTGGATTTCCGTGGGATGCGGCATTCGTCTTGCGAGGATTATATGGTTTACCAAACCACTGTGAAAGTGTGAGATTACTGAAGTCTACACCTCTAGTATCTTGCGAGTCACCCCATGGCCAAGCCCGCTCGGAACCGCCCGCTGAAACCGCCGCGGCCAGCTACTCCACGACCAGTTTGCCCGCCATATCGTCATGATGCGGACCGCAGATCACGCCGCAGACGATTTTGTATTCCCCTTTGGCTGGGGCCTTAAAACGAACGGTCGCTGTTTGCCCGGGCTGCACCGCCTGCTTGATGCTCAGGTCAGGGATATCGAGCCCGTGCTGAACGTCAGCCGTGGTCAGTTCCAACTCAATGGTCTGCCCGGACTTCACGCGGATCTCTGGCGGGTCAAAGCTGTATTTCTTCATCACAACTTTAATATGCTGGTCGGCGGGCGCCTTGGCTTCACGGCAACCCACGGCAAAAGAAAAAACCGGCAAAAACATCAACAGGAAGATTTTTTTCATATAC
>JANXPR010000027.1 GCA_025357215.1 Acidobacteriaceae bacterium
GGTAAATATATACTTGACACACTGCCTCTTTGTGTTTACAATTAGTTACATGAAAGAGCCAAAAACACTGCAAGAAGCGATTGTTTACTTTTCGGACAAAGATCGCGTGTTCAACTTCGCCGTCAAATTGATCTGGCACGACGGCAAGGTAATCTGTCCACGGTGCGGCTCGAAAGAGAACAGATTCGTCAGCACTCGCCGGATATGGTTCTGCAAAGCCTGTGAGCAGCAATTCTCCATCAAGGTTGGAACCATCTTTGAAGATTCGCCCATCGGACTCGACAAGTGGATGACCGCGTTCTGGATGCTGGTGAACTGCAAGAACGGCATCAGCAGCATGGAAATCCATCGGGCGTTGGGAGTCACACAAAAGACCGCATGGTTTATGCTGCAACGTCTCCGCTTGGCTCTGCAAAGTGGTGACATGGGAAAACTTCAAGGGCACGTCGAAGCTGACGAAACCTTCATCGGCGGTAAGGCCCGGTTCATGCACAAAGCGAAACGCGCCAGAGTAGGAAAACAAGGACTCTACAACAAATCCATCGTCATGGGCATGTTGGAGCGCAAGGGGAAAGTCAGAGCGCAAGTTGTCGATAACCGCGAACGGAGCATCATTACGGCCATCATCAGAGAGAACGTGGAACCGGGTTCTCAACTCTCTACCGATGACTGGGGTGCCTACTACGGGCTGTACAAAGAATATGCTCACCAGATCGTCAATCACGCTGAAGCGTACGTACATGGGCAAGTGCATACCAACGGAATGGAAAATTTCTGGTCGCTCCTTAAAAGGGGACTCAAGGGAACCTACGTTAGTGTTGAGCCATTCCATTTGTTTCGTTATCTCGATGAGCAGGTATTCCGTTATAACAACCGTGCTACAAAAAAGAAATTCATCAGTGACTCAGATCGTTTTGAACTTGCATTATCCCAAGTCAGCGGGAAGCGTCTCACCTATCAGCAACTCACTGGCAAGGGAATGGAGAAGCCCCGGCCCGAAACAACGGTCTAAGAAGTACCAGAAACCTCTCCAGAATCGCGGGAAGAAGCGCGTTCGCTGGCTTCCTTAGCCCTCTTCTTGAGGGCTTGTTTTTCTTGCTTTACAACCGTGTCTTTTGGCACTTTGAACAGTGCGATCATTCCTACCTTGAAATTCTCTAAGGCTTCAGATCCTTCGTGATATTCATATTCTTTTGGCATATAAACCTCTGCTAAAATTGCGCACTCTCTAGATGTCTAAGTGAAAACAATAGCAGGAATCCAATGGCCAGAAACAGAAAACCACACACGATGAGAATCGTAGCCCGCAGATTATTGCTATTGATCCATGCAGAACCACCCCAATACGAGAATCCGACGCCCACAGCTACTAAGAAGAACACGAGGTAAGAACGATGAGCAGCTTTGAAATTGTAATTTCCATTCTGACAGCTATTTACGTCCTTACAACCGTCGTACATGTGCGAATTTCCAAGAGCACACTTCATGCCATAAGAGATCAAGCTAAATCTAGCAGCGACCAATTCACCGAACAACTCGCCGAGGCTAAGAGAGCCTCCGAAGCCGCCATGAAGGGTGCCGGTGCCGCTGAACAGAGCGCACTCGCTGCCAAAGCCAGTGCCGATGCCCTCGTTAACAGTGAACGCGCTTGGCTTCTTGTTGACATAGAACCACAAGGGGGTAAGACACACTTGCTGACTAGCACTAATTCCCAAGGCGAGGACAACTCTGGAGTATACGTGGTCATCATCATAAAAAATCATGGCCGTTCTCCAGCCTGGATCACACAACAAATTCATCGCTTTGAAATTGAAGAAGAAATTTCCGAAGCGCCAGACTTCTCGAAGGAACTGGAAGGGGAGAAATATAGCGTACCTCTCGCCCCAGGCGCAGATGTTAGGCACAACAGAACTCTCATATCTCGTGGGCATGTTGGGCCAAAAAAGAAACCTGTCTTGTTCGGTATGGTCAGATACACAGATGTCTTTGGAAGGGATCACTCCACTACATTCGGCTACCATGTCAGCTTGTTTGGCAAGCTTGACCGAATGTCCGATTACCCCCCTTACAACATAAGTACTTAAAAGCCCTGTCACGGCAATTGCAATTATGCACCATAAAAAGGGCAGTGTAACAGGTATATAATCACCGGAT
>JANXPR010000039.1 GCA_025357215.1 Acidobacteriaceae bacterium
TGATGGCGTCGCGCTTAATCTCCTGGCATTTGCGGCGGGCTGCTTCCCAGTCGGTGAAGCGTCCACGGCCGCGCATGTGGGCCACGTCATAACTTTCCATGCCTTTGCGGATAATCTCGCGATGAACAAGGTCAGCGGACTTCTCCGCTGCGTCCCGCAGGAACTTTTCCGCCAGGTTAGCTGGTGTGGCGCCGCTCATCGTCCCTCGCTTGCCAGGATGCTGGCTAAATGGATCGCCTTGGCTTTCGCGCTCTTCTTGCCCAGAATTCCCTGTACGTGCATCAGGCAACTCGGGTCAATGGACGTGACAAATTCCGCGTCCGTGGCGCTGATGTTGTCGGCCTTGGATACGCCCATCGCCGTGGATATGCTTGCAAACTTGGTGGCAAACGTTCCACCGAAGCCGCAGCACTCGTCGAAACGCGCCATGTCTACAAGTTTGAGTCCGGCAACGCCGCGCAGCAACTTCAACGGTTCTTCTTTCAAATTGAGTTCACGCAATCCGTGACAACTGGCGTGGTAAGTAACGGTGTGGGGAAACTTGGCGCCAACGTCCGTTACGCCGGCAACTTTTACCAGATATTCTGAAAGCTCATACGTCCGCTTGCCTATCGCTTCAGCCTCGGCCTTCAGCGGACTTTGCGCGAGCAATTCGGGATAAAAAACCCGCACCATCGTCGTACACGATCCGGATGGACACACGATCGCTTCAGCATCCTTGAAGACGCGCAGGAATCGTTCCGCGCAGGGACGGGCTTCGTCCCAAAAGCCGGTGTTAAAACCTGGTTGCCCGCAACAGGTTTGGTCTTCAGGAAAGCTGACCTCGCATCCGATGCGACGGAGGACCTTGACCGTGTCCACCGCGACTTCCGGGAGAAGCTGGTCAACGAAGCACGGGACGAAGAGTGCAACTCGGCGGGCCATGGGGTATAGGGCCGCGATTTTAGCACGTAAATCCACGAATCCACCATTAAACGTAGGCTCTTACCACCGCCACTAAACCGATCAAACATGGCCGAAACTCCCACAAAAATCCAGGTTCCAAGCGCCGAAGGCGCGAAATTATGTAGCCCAGCGCGTGAGCGCTGGGAAAGCTTCCAAAAAAGAATCGAGCCCCGGCGGGGCGACACCTTCACCCTTCCACCGCCTCCCAATCGTCTTCAAAGTCCACGCGCCCAACGTTGCTCAAGGCTAGTTGCAGGTAATACCCCAGCAAACCTGCTTGTTTCGAATCCAGCGTTCCATCCACCACGGCTTGCGCGCCTTTCGCGATGGCCCCTTGGATTCCGTTCGCGTCCCCCAGGCTCGGCAAACTGATCTTCCGCGGACGCGCCTCTTCCAACATCAAATGCATGTGACAGTATTTCTTCCCGCGCACTCTCGGAGCGCGGCATACTGTTCCATTCGCTTTCTCGAACTTGCACCGCGGCGCACTGTGCGCTTTTTCGATATTGGTTTTCATTCTGTCGAAAATCCGCTGGTTCGCTTCGTCAAACTCCAGCGCTTTGTTCTGCAATCTCGGGTCCTGCTCCAGGTGCTCGCGATACGCGGTAAAAACTTCTCCCAATTGTTTCAGCAGCTTTCCTGCTTCGCTGGTTCGCCATTCGCGACTTTCCCGCTCCGCCATCTCCTTCCGACGGCGCTCGTCCTGCATCTTCCATACGCGTTGGTAGTCGCCGGTCCTGGCGGCCTGATCGTACAATTCCTGTTCTTCCGGGGTATATCCCCTGCTGTTTTCAGTCTCATTTGCCATGCTTTCCTCGCTCTTAACTTGTTCTTTTTGAGCCGACTTAACGGTCGAATCCAGTTGCGTTTCCCGATCTCGTGCGATGGCGGCGATCACGTGCGATTTCGGCGATTAAGGCGCGCTCCGCGCGCGTCCCCCACCCCCCTTTTTGCCTCTTTTGTTGCAAACAAAGGCTAAAGCTCGGCAATAATATCGTTGGCTAACCAATTCATTTTAAATCAAGATTCGCTCTTTTTTCGTTGCATTCAAATTCAGGATACGGTTATAAGCAGAACGGGACGCGCTCCGGTGTCATCCGAAACGCGCCCCTAACCAAAGCACCTGATTAAGAGGCGACAATGGCTAAGAGCAAGGGTAAAGGACTTTTCCGCGAAGTCAAAGGCAAGATCGTGGAAAGCGTGGAAATCATGCCGGGAGAAAACGGGTCACCTTTGTGCATTCCTTCCTTTCCGAGCCCCGTCCGCCCTCTCAGCCCACGGATCGATGCCAAATCCGACCTCACTTGGTGTGAATTGCAGCGAAACCCGGCCACTCTCGGGCAAATCTGACCTCAAATTGTAGGGATTATATAAGCGAATGTAAAGCGAATATTGAGCCGCTTTAGACTGTCTCCTCACTTTGCGGGAGTTAGGGGACGGGAAAGATTCAAGTGCCGCAGCCGGGGTCCCCGACGCTGGAGAGGCGCGACATAGCGGTAGCCAGTAAGAGTTTGTATGAGCACCCCAGAAAGAACTATTTCTTAGTAGACGTCATCCCGACGGCCGTTGAGCGAGCGCGCGCCGTCATCAGCGCGCGAGCAGGCCGGAGGGACAAGCCCGTGAGACTTTGTGTGAGAACTCGAACTCCACAGTCGGAAGATACGAAAGACGCTTGCACACAAACTGCGCAGCACCGTAGGTGCGGCAGCGAGCGCCTTGCGAGCGTAGCCCAGGCCGTGAGGCCTGGGTTATGCGGCAAAAAGAATCTCGAGCGCCGTAGGTGCGACACGGAAATTGCGTTTTCTTACTATCCCGACTCGGGACGAGCCACGTCTCCACGTCCTGCGAAGCGGGACGGCCGAAGATATTCGTCGGGTAAACAGGCTTACCCTCCCCCCAAATTTCCCAGTAGAATCTTAACCAAATAGGATTTCCTTGCATCTAAGCTCGCATCCAACCTGAAATAAAGGCCCGCGCGGATCAAGGCGACACATCGCCTTCCCTGCACGCTCTTATATATAAAGGAGACCGTGGCTCCTCTCTTACCAGCGTTGCGGAACCAAATCGCCCGATGTTCTCCGACAACAAGGTGCCCCAGATTTGCCCCGGCTTTGCCTAGCTGGTAAAGATGTTGTGATAATGGACGACAACAATACGCATGGCTCATTCTTTCGATACTGACGTTCTCATCATCGGCGGCGGACCTGCCGGGCTCGCCTGCGGCATCGCCGCGCGCCGCCAGGGCCTGCGGGCCATGGTGGTCGATTGTTCCGCCCCCGCCATCGACAAAGCTTGTGGCGAAGGCCTGATGCCGGACAGCGTGGAAGTCCTGCAAGACCTGGGCGTGAGCTTGCATGGCTATGAGACCGGCGAGTTTGGCGGCATCAAGTTTGTAGGACGAGAAGATTCCGTCGCCGCCGACTTCCCTCACGGACGCGGACACGGCATACGCCGCCTGCTGCTGCATGAGGCCTTCGTGAATCATGCTGCCAGTTGCGGCGTTGAAATGGTGTGGCTGGCGCGCGTCACTCTCAGCGGCAGTCCGGAGTTCGCCGGGAAACAAGCAGCTTCAGTATCAGTCAATGGCACGCGGATTCGCAGCCGCTGGATCGTCGGCGCCGACGGCCAGAATTCGAACGTCCGCCGCTGGGCCGGACTTGACGACGCGCACATCAGCGCCAGCCGCTTCGGACTGCGGCAACACTTCCGCGTCAAACCCTGGTCGGACTACGTTGAAATCTTCTGGGGAGAGCTTGGCCAGGCTTACGTTACGCCCGTTGGCCGCGAAGAAATCTGCATCGCGCTGATCTCCCGCGAACGCTTCGCTTCTTTTGACGCTGGATTGCAGCACTTCCCGGCGCTGGCCGCACATCTGCAAGGCGCGGCCGCCACATCGGCTCCGCGCGGCGCGATGACCGTTTCGCGGCGGCTCAAATCCGTGGCCCGTTGCAACGTCGCGCTCATCGGCGAAGCTTCCGGCTCGGTGGATGCGATCACCGGAGAAGGCCTGGCCATGGCATTCCGTCAGGCACTGGCCCTTGCTCCGGCCATGGCCAGCGGCAATCTCAGTACGTATCAGCAGGCACATCCGCAAATCATGAACCTGCCGGGCTTTATGGCGCGCAGCATGTTGCTGCTCGATAACAACGCCTGGCTGCGGCGTCGCGCATTGCGGGCGTTTGCGCGCGAGCCACGTTTGTTCAAGCAACTGCTGTCCGTGCACGTGGGCGAACTTCCGCTGGCCCAGCTCGGCGCGCGCGGACTGGTCAATCTCGGATGGCGCGTCCTGCGGGCCTAAATTTGCATCTAAATACCTACAGCTACTCATAAATATCTTTAATTGGATCGAGGACAAGCAAGCATGGGTAATAATTTTTTGTTGGCAGATTTTCGTTCGGCACGTTTCTTTGTGCTTCGCCGCTTTCATTTCGCGTTCTTTGCAATTGTGTTGGGCTTCGGCACCACTGCGTTCGCGCAACAAGCCCCGGCGCACGCGGCTTCCACACAACCCGGCTCTGCACAACAAAAGACATTTGAATTTGACGCCGCACAAACCACCGTCACATACACGCTTGGCGCCACCATGCACACCGTCCATGGGACCTTCAAGCTGAAGCACGGCAGCATCAAATTTGACGAAGCCACCGGACAATCCAGCGGCGAACTGACCGTGGACGCCACCACGGGCGACAGTGGCAACCAAGGTCGCGACAGCAAGATGAACAAAGACATCCTGGAAAGCCGGAAATACCCGGAAATCATCTTTACTCCGCAACGTTTCAAAGGCACCCTGGCGGGAGCCGGCGAGTCGCATCTGGAAGTGGAAGGTCAATTCACGATTCACGGCCAGGCCCATCCCATGACCTTGACGGTTGACGCCGATCTGGGCGGCGGCGCGGGCGCAACCGCGGACACGGAATTCGACGTCCCGTATCAGAAATGGGGGATGAAGAACCCCAGCACGTTCATCCTGCGGGTGGACGACAAAGTCCAGATCCACATTCACGCGGTAGCGAAGCAGATGGCGACGGCGCAAGCGAGTTCACATTGAGATGGCGATAGATTTTGCTTCGGGTTGCAGCATTTTAACTTCTCTTCGCGCCTGCAGCGCTGGAGAGTTTGTTGCTCTCTGCTTCGGAGCTCTTCCCTATAACTCTCAAGTACGATCTCAACTCAATCACTTGCTCCGGGGAAAGTATGCGCTTTGGTATCAGATTGAAGACTGGCATATGTTGGTAAAGGATAAATACCTTTTCATCTTCATAGAACCTTGAAAAATGACTCCAGGTCACTTTGCTGGAGACGGTTGGCCCTTGGAACTGCATGCCCATCTCATCCACGTCCAGAGCGAGGAGGCCATGCATGGAAACCGCCTTGGCATAGGCTTTCTTCTGTATCCGTTTTGACCACCCTGGTAAAGCCAAGAGCAGTAGAGGAAATGCTGCCGCGGGAATCAAGTTCCATGAAAACCCTTGCGTGACAAGCGAATAGGATACAAACGCCATAAGAGCAGCGCCAAACAACGGAAGTACTACCCGCGTTAATCGAGTAAGCAGGTTGGGCGAATTCTTGATCGCCAATTTCTGTGCGTCCAAGAAATCCTGTTCAGAAATTTCGTAGTCTATGTGCATGGGCTCCGCATCACTTTCAAATCCCCAACAGCGCTTTCGCGTTCCCGCCCATGATCTTCTTCCTATCTTCTTCCGGGACGCGCATGGCCTTCAGGCTTCCCAGCATTTTGGGAATGCTGCCGATCTGGTGTGGATAGTCGCTGCCGGCCAGTATGTGGTCCGCTCCGGCGAAGCTGACCGCCAGCCCCAGCGCGCGCGGATCGAAGTTCACGGTGTCAAAATAAAATTCCTTCAAATAGGAACTTGGCAGGCGGGAAATGTTTTTGCGGCAGTCAGGGAAAGCTTCATAGCCGCGGTCCAGGCGCTCGGCGAGGTATGGGATCGCGCCGCCGAGATGTCCCAGCACCCAGCGTATGCGCGGAAAGCGTTCCGGCACTCCGGCAAAGACGAGACTCGCGGCGGCCAGAGTGGTGTCCATGAGGAAGCCGACCAGCGGCATGAGCCAGTAGTCGAGCATGGCCTCAACGCCGACGGGGTTTGTGGGATGAATGTGCAGCACGGCGCCGAGTTCGTTCGCGGTTTCGTAGAGCTTCCAGAAGCGCTGGTCACTGAGCGCGACGCCGTTCACGTTGCTGAACAGCATGGCTCCGGGCATCTTGAGTTGCTGCATCGCCCGGCGCAGTTCAACCTCAGACGCCGCCGGATCGCACAGCGGCAACGTGGCCAGCGCGGCAAAGCGACCTTTCTTGTCGGCGACAACGCGGGCAAAGCAATCGTTCACCAATTTCGCCAGGCGGACGGCCGTCGCTGCATCTTCTATATGCGTGCCGGGAGTGGTGAGCGTGATTACCTGGGTGTCCACGCCGGCATCGCGCAGCACCTGCTCGCGGTAATCAATGTCGCGATGGCCGGGCACGGCAACGTTGTAGTCGCCGGGATAATGCAGGCAGGGGTTCTTGTCCTGATCGTAGGTGATGCGGACCGCGCTCGGTCCCTGTTCCAGCGCTTTGATGTATTCGGGCGGGTAATAGTGATTGTGGACGTCAATAATCGGCATTCGTGCGGGCTTTCCCTGATTTTTTCTGGAGTAACGTCCAGACAAAGTACACGGGAAGTCCGGCGAGAAGCAAGCCCAAACCGAACGCGCTGCCGCGGGGATTCACGCGAATCTGGTTCAACGCGATGCCCAGCGACGCGGCTATAAAGAGGATAGGGACGAGTGGATATCCGCGGGCCAGGAATTGTGGTTTGTATTGTGAATTGCGGCGAAGCACGAATAATCCTGCGGCGAGTAGCGCGAAAAAGAGCCACTCCGTATAGACAACGCGCGTAAACAGTTCACGATAACTATTCGTTGCGACGAGCACGCACGCAACAACGGCTTGCGCGGCGATGGCCAAATAAGGCGTCTGGCGCTGCGGATGAACGGCGCCGAGCCAGTTGAAAGCGAGTCCATGCTGGGCCATGGCGTAATACACGCGCGGACCAGCGAGGATGATGCCATTCAATCCGCCGAGCGCAGAGATGACCACCAGCACGGCAATTGCTCCGGCGGCTCCGGCGCCCAGGACTTTTTCAGTTGCGTCAGCGGCGACATGAGCGGAGTGCGCGACGGCGGCGAGAGGCATTACGTAAAGATATGCGGCGTTGAGCAGGACATAGCAGACGGTCACTACGACGGTCCCGGCCATGAGAGCGCGAGGCAGGGTGCGTTCTGGGTCGCGAGTTTCTCCGGCAGCGTAGGTCACCATATGCCATCCGCCAAACGCAAAGAGTCCCGCGCCAACGGCCAGAGCGAACGCAGAAAGCGAAACGCCGGTGGCCGCGGTAGTTGCGGCTGGATTCTGTCCGCCGCTTGGAGCTGCGTCCGGTGCGGCGCTATCCAACGCCGTGGAGTTCGAAACATTTACGAGAGAATCACGATGCGCTGTTCCTCCAAACCAAAACAACACCGCCACCAGAATTACAATCGCGCCCACCTTCACCACGGTCAGCACGACTTGTACGGCGCTGCCAGGCTTCACGCCCAGATAATTAATGACCGACAGCAAAATGATGGCCGTCATGGCCACGCCGCGCGTGCCCCACTCGCTGAGCGGGACAAAATATCCGACGTAGCGCGCCAGCACAACGGCAATCGCCGCGATGATTCCGGAATGCATGCTCCAGAACATCCCCCATCCCCACAAGAATCCGAGGGACGGATGAAAGATGCGCCGCAGATACAAATACACGCCGCCGGTCTCCGGGAACGCCGAGCTTAACTCCGCGCATACCAGCGCGCCGCAAAACGTAAGCGCGCCGGCCGCCAGCCATGCCAGGAAGAGTCCGCGCGTGTTGGGTACCAGACGAGTAATTTCGGATGGCTGAATAAAGATGGACGCGCCCAAGATGATGCCCACCACCATGGCGGTGGCGTGGGCCAAAGTCATAGATTGTAATAAGGATGCGTTGCGCCGAGGAGTGGTCGTCAAGGGGTTTGCTCAATCAATAAGTAGCGCCCAACTTGGGATAAAACAGTTTTATTCAGGAGGCAGCTTGTGGCAATGCCAGCAATGGCTAGCCAGCCCATACGAATACGGATTTCTAGCTTCACAAAAAGGACATTCCAAGGAAACAAACCTCAAGATCGACGCAGTGAGAACCAGCACATACAGCGCTGTCGGCAAGAAAGGAAGCTTTTCACTCTTAAACAGCGTAGTCAAAAGTATAGATGAACCAAGACAGATAGGTACGCAGCCCAGAAATAAGAGCAAGCAAGTAATCCGCGCCCGCCGAAACGTCTGTTTGTTCAACCCACTCTCCGGTTTGGCTCTTGGAGCGGAGCGATTCTATCACGTCGTCCAGCTTAGCCGTCTCTCACGCAGCGGTTCCGCGCGCGGCATGCCGCTTAAAGAACTGCACGGCCCGCTCGTATTCTTTGGCTTTCTCCAAAGTCGGGAAGGTTCCCAGGTTGCGCCGCTTGCCGGTCTTGGGATTGATGCTCCTTGAATACAATCGATACTCGCCCGTCTTGAGCTTCCTGATCATCGCGTCACCTCCTAGTGATTGGATGACCACTTGGCTCCAATTGGTTCTGCGCAAAACACGGCTTCAGCCGCTGAGTTTCGCCCCCAGTCCGATGGCTACTGTCCGCTTCCGAACGCCGCGTCCCACAATCGACCAACCTTCGGCCCATCAACTAATCTTCCCGGGGACCGATGTCGCGGCATTTCATCAACTTAACCTTTTGCCCCAAACGGCACGGTTTTTGCTCTGTACACTATCAGCACTACCAAGAGGACGCCGTAAGCGAGGGCTCGCCTCTGCTGCTCGGCAAAAACATTACTCCCTATAAAGAGGACTGTGGCTATGGCAAAAGTTGAACGGATACGCGAACTGGTAACAGGCTCGGTGGACCTGGACTACATGAAGCAAAAAACAGAAGCTGGATGGAAGCTGGTAGCCATGGAATGGCGGCGCGAAATTGCCGGGGACGAAACCGAGCAGCCGATCATCGTAGAGGAAATTCCTTACGGCCTGCGCGTGGCCTCCGATTGCAGCCGGCTCGAAGAAGATCCAGAAGAACGCAAGATACTGGTCCAAATGATGGAGTTAATCGTCCAGGATTATTCCATCACGCTGGTCGCCTCCGAGCTGAACAAGCG
>JANXPR010000050.1 GCA_025357215.1 Acidobacteriaceae bacterium
GCTCGTGTGGCTCAGGCACTCTTGCGGTTTGGGGCTAAGACGCCTCGTGTGGCGCAGCCGCCCTCGGCTGCGGGCTTGGCTTTCTGATTCTTTCCCAACCATGCTCGTGTGGCGCAGCCGCCCTCGGCTGCGGGTTCTGACTATCCGATTTATCCCAATCCACGCTCGTGTGGCACAGGCACTCTTGCCTGTGCGGTTCGGGACTAAGAAGGCTTGTGGAGCGCAGGCGCCCTCGCCTGCGGTTTTGATTTTCTGATTCTTTCCAAACCATGCTCGTGTGGTGGCGCAGCCGTCCTCGGCGGCGGGTTCTGACTATCCGATTTATCCCAATCCATGCTCGTGTGGTACAGGCACTCTAGCCTGTGCGGTTTGGGACTAGACGGCTTGTGGCACTCGCGCCTCTCGAGCGTGGGTTTGCCTTTCCGATCACGGCGATCACGTGCGATCTCGTGCGATCTCGGCGATTCTTCTGACCTACCCGGCATTTTCTTGTCTTTTGTTGCAAACAAAGGAGTTCCCAAAATCGACCCTTGGACGGCGCTTGCGCGGCCCTTGGACGGCCCTTGCACGGAGCTTGGACGGAGCTTGGGCCGTCCAAGCCCAAGCCCAAGCCCAAGCCCAAGCCCAAGGCTGAAGGGTCGCAATAATGGCAAAGGATCACCTCCTCCGGCTAATTGCTGGTTGCCACTTGCTAGCTGCTTGTTTTTCAAAGATCAAAACACCTCCCACCCCTGAGGGCTGTTGCGAGCCTATCTCATTTCCCGTTGCGAAAAAATTGCGAAACAGTTCATCTGCGCGCACGCCTGTCAAGTGTCCTGAAGGCCAAGGCCCGCCCGTCGTAGGTTCCACGGACGGCGATTCGCGGGCAATCCATAAACGCAACGTAGAGACGTGGCACTGCCACGTCTCCTTTCCATGTCTAATCCTCCATGTCCAATCCCATCCGGCGGGATTCACGTCCGCAAACGTCCAACGCGCCGGCATCCGTTTCGCTAAGGTGACATATCGACCCTTGCGGCCCTTACTTGGAGATAACATGTTTCGTACCATTTCGTTCGTTGCTATTTTTATCGTCTTCATCATTATCTTTGCGATCTTTGCGGGTTCCTCAACCGCGGCCGCCGCGCCTCCAGCTCAATCCGCAAATACGCCCATTCGCGCCGCTGACATGGACCGTTCCATCAAGCCCGGCGATGATTTCTACCGGTACGCAAACGGAGGCTGGCTCAAGACCGCGACTATACCCGCTGGTCGCTCGAGCTTTGATGCGCGCGCGGTGATCGCCGCAACCAACACTCAACGTGTTCGCAGCTTGATACAGGATGCGGCTGCGTCCCATCCCGCGAAAGGCGCCATCGCGCAAAAAGTCGGCGACTACTACGCCAGCTTCATGGATGAAGAGAGCATTGAAGCCAAGGGACTCGCGCCGCTTGCCGGCGAAATGGCCGCGATCTCAGCCATCGCCAACAAGTCAGCGTTAGCCGCTTATCTCGGTTCGACTTTGAACGTTGAAGTTGATGGCCTCGTCGCCAACTCCGACCATGTTTTCGGCTTGTTTGTTAACCAGGGCTTTGCCGACTCGAAACACAATTTCCCTCACATCTTGCAGGGCGGTCTTGGACTGCCGGATCGCGAGAGCCATCTTGATCTTTCACCTAAGGCCACCGAACTGCGAGCCAACTATCAGGCGCACATTGCGGCCATGCTGAAATTGGCAGGCGTTGCGGACCCCGCCGCCAGTGCCGCGCGAGTTTTGTCGCTTGAAGTCCGCATGGCGCAAGCCTTTGCTCCAGACTCTGACGCCGCTGACGTCTTCAAGCAAAACAATCCGTGGAAGCGCGCGGACTTTCCGGTGAAAGCTCCCGGCATGGATTGGGACGTCTATTTCAAAGCGGCTGCACTTACTTCTCAATCCAATTTCATCGTCTGGCAGCCGACTGCCGTAACCGGAATTTCCGCGCTAGTGGAAAGTGAAAACATTGACGCGTGGAAAGACTATCTCCGCTTCCACCTCGTTGAACAGTATGCCGCTGTGTTGCCCAAGGCCGTAGCTGCCGAGCATTTCGCTTTCGTCGGCCAAACGCCCGACCGTGAGACAGCCGCCATTGCCGCCACCAACGCAGCTTTGAGTCATGCTGTCGGCCAAATCTACACAGCACGCTTTTTCCCACCCGCAGCCACAGCCCGGGCCGAAGCCATGGTTCGCGACCTCATCACCGCTTATCGTGCCCGCATTTCAAATCTCGCTTGGATGTCTCCTGAGACAAAGAAAAAGGCCTTGGCTAAGCTGACCGCGCTCACCATCGGCGTCGGCTACCCGGATAAATGGATCGACTACTCCACACTCGATGTTGTGCGCGGAGATGCTTTCGGCAATATGCGCCGTGCGGAAGCGTTCCAGCGTTCGCGCAGCCTCACTCAGCTCAAACAACCGTCCGACCCCGCCGAATGGAGAATCGATGCGCAAGCGGTCGGCGCGATCATCATGTTCACTCCCAACTCGGAATTCTTTTCCGCTGGAATTTTGCAGCCTCCATTTTTTGATCCGCAGGGGGACACGGCTTCCAATTACGGCTCCGCCGGCGCGGGTATGGCGCACGAAATCAGCCACAGCTTTGACGAACTCGGCAACATTTATGACGCGCAGGGACTACTCGGCATGTGGTGGACTCCTGCGGACCTGGCGCAATACCGCGCGACCGGCGAGAAGCTGGCGGAGCAATTCAATCTTTACTGTCCGCTTTCTGGCGTCTGTGTGAATGGCAAACAGGTCATGAGTGAAAATATTGCTGACCTGGCCGGCTTGCTCGTCGCCCACGATGCCTACATCCTGTCGTTGAATGGCAAACCCGACTCCGTGATCAACGGACTTACCGGCGAACAGCGTTTCTTTCTGGCTTTCGCCCAGCGCTGGCGGAAACTCCAGCCTGAAGCCGCACTACGCAAGCAGATTGCTACCGATACCCACGCGCCGGGAGAATTTCGCAGCGATACCGTCCGCAACCTGGACGCCTGGTATAAAGCCTTTAACGTCCAGCCGGGCGATAAACTATATTTGAAGCCCGAAGACCGGCTGAGGATATGGTAACCCTGCATGCGCATCGCTTTCGTGGAATGGCCTGAAGCTCTGTTGACCGACGGCGCCCCGTGGGGCGACTTGAAAGCGGCCGTCACCGCGGCCCGTCCAGACATCCTGCTTACCAATGAACTGCCATTCGGTCCCTGGATCGCCGAGAGCGCAGCTTTTTCTGACGAAGCTGCGCAGCTCAGCATCCGCGCACACGAAGCTGGCCTTGCGGAATTGACCGATCTCGGACTTCCTGCCGTGATCTCCTCGCGCCCGGTTTGGCACGGAAAGCGGCTTGCGAATGAAGCAGTCGTCATTCAGGATGGCGCGGTCCGTCCGCTGCACCGCAAACATTACTTTCCCAACGAGCCAGGCTGGTTTGAAAGCGAATGGTACTCAGGGGACGGATCAGGATTCGTGCCGGCGGAAATCCTTGGCATCAAAGTCGGTGTGCTTTTGTGTACGGAAGCTATGTTCAACGAACGCGCCCGCGCCTACGGCAAGCAGGGGACGTCGCTGATCGTTGTCCCTCGCACTACCGGCGTGAACCTGGAGCCGTGGAAGATCGCTGGCGCCATGGCCGCTCTCGTGGCCGGAACTTACGTGGTCAGTTCGAACCGAGTGGGACCAACGCAGGGTGGCATGCGCTTCGGCGGAGGCGGCTTTGCTTACGCGCCGCACGGAAAACTGCTATCCATGACGACTGAAGCGAATCCTTTGCAGACCTTCGAACTCGATCCCCAGGCGGCGGCTTCGGCCCAGCGCGAGTATCCGTGCTACGTGCCAGAAATCTCAACGTAGAGACGTGGCATTGCCACGTCTCTTTTTTTCGTGAAATAACTTGACCCAGTCTTCACAAAAGAAGTTGATCCAGCCTTCACAAAATGCCTTAACCAAGTCTTCATGAAATACTTGACCCAAGAAAAATGGTGCCGAGTCACCCGTCACTCAGCGCCGTTAGGCGCGTCGCCAGGTTAGCCCACTACGTGTCCGAGGCGAGCTTCGCGAGCTGAGGGCTAAGTGGTGGGTAGACGAAAAGAAATAATTCCTTCCTCACTGCCGTAGGCCCGCGCACGAGGGAGCGCGTCTACCTTCGCTGCGTCCCATCCACATAACAATTGCCAATGCCATGCAGGATCGCGGCCATCCATAAATTACCCGATCTCCACGTAATTATTCCAAAGAACAATCCAATGGAGAAGATTCCCGCGAACGTGGGCCACGGATTTGCCGTGCGCGAGAAATGATAAAAATGCAGCGGACCGAACGTAAACAGACAATTGCTCGCTAGAATTCCGTACACCGGTCCCCAACGCCGAACCAGTTCCGTCTGCAAAATACCGCGGTAGATCAGTTCCTGATAAAAGCCCCAAAGCAG
>JANXPR010000064.1 GCA_025357215.1 Acidobacteriaceae bacterium
CTTTAGACCTGACTCCCAGGATTTGGCCTGGGCCAGGAGTGCGGGGGAAAGCTGGGTCTGGGATACGTGCGGAGTGGGCTGTTCAGCTTTCCAGAATGTGATGAGCCAGATTACGCAGGCAAGGTCGTAAGCGATCGGTTCAATGCGGGCCCACACGCCAGATTGGCCGGGCGCATGTTTAGTCAATGCCGAATTGATTAGTGCTGCTGACGCTTGAATACCAAAACCAAATGCGACGCTGAACTCGCGTCCGGAGAATTCCCTGCCCATGACCAGGAGCAACACAACAAAAAATGCAATCGCTGTGGAGCACAGAAAATCAAATGTTCCGGAAGTAGTCAGCAGTGCGGAGATTTGACCGCGGGAATAGAGAGTTAGCAGTAGACCCAACAGGACCAGACTGCCCCCGGCAATCGGAAAAAGAAATCGGTACAACCGGACCCCAAGGAAACTCGGGAAAATCCGACGCAAAAAGGTCTCATAGAGGGCCATGAACGTGGTCACAATGATTGCAAAATCTGATGACCAATACACATAGTAGTAGACTTTTGCAGATAACTCTCGATAGACAACAAAGCGAACCACTCCGACTAAAAACGCAACAAGGAGGTAGCTGAAGAAAAAAGAAAACTCATGGGTGGCCCGTCTCCTGACCAAGCCCACTAGCAGAAGCACAAGAAGTGGCAGCGAGAGCCACGCCGACACATCCCACAGCCAGAATGAATTGGTCATGCAGGGTCAGCCTAAACGGATTTCTTGCTTCAGAACAACCTGAATCCTAGCCAGCAACGGTGAGAGGTGGTGGTTGCGTCGGTACTGGGCCAGGACCGTGAGTAGCCGCCTGGGCTGACACAGCGGCCATCGCCAACACAAACACCACGACACGCAGAGTGATTCTCATGACAAAACTCCTTCAAATTTAAGTTTTAGTTTTAGCTCCGAAAACTTTTTACCACACCAACTTCGGGAGAACCCACAGGCTGAACGAGCTACGCATTCCGGAGAGACCGGCGACTGTTGCCTCTATTCAACACAAAATTTTGTGTCTTGTATCCATCGGAATACATGATTCCTGTTATTGGAACAAGATTTGGATATGCAGTGCCTCTAGTAGGGGTATTCTTATCAGCAACTTGCACACTATTGCACAGGTTGGTAAAAATCTTGCGCTAGGCGCCCAGTTTCGGCCTCCGCAGATGAAAATCTGTTGCATCTTGATAGGCTTTGGCCACCGCCACCAGTTTTGCCTCGCCGTACAAATTCCCCAGGAACGTGAGGCTGACTGGCGTGCCGGGGCCTCCGCCATCAATGTCGCCGTTGTCGCGCACGCGCGCCGGGGGCGCATCGTCACCACGGAAACCGTTCGGCAAGATCAGCGCCGGATGTCCGGTAAGGTTCGTCACCAGCAATTGCACGCCTTGCGTCGGCGCGACGATCACATCCACTTGTTCAAAAACTTTTGCCACCTGCTCCATGGCCAGTGTGCGTGCGCGTGCCGCCTGAATGTATTCCACAGCCGGGATGAAGCGTGCGGTGCGGAAGCTGTTGGGCCAGTCGTCCTTGGTTTGCGACGTAAGCAGTTTGTCGCGACCGCTGCGCGTGAGATCGTCAAAGGCCGCGGCGGCTTCAGCTTCCAGCATGGTGATCATGGCGCCGTAGGGCAGCTTGGGGAACTCCAGCGGAATCAGGTTCGCGCCCATGGCGCGCAGCTTGGCCAGAGCGGCGTCGTCAAACTTGTGGTCGTATTCGCGGCGCACGCGAGCCATGGCACGGTTGGCGGCCTCTTCGTCGCGCTTCTTTTTTTCTTCGGCAGAAAGTTCTTTGGCAGAAAGCTCTTTTTCTTCTTTCGGCTTTTCGTCCTTGGGCGGCGCAGGTGGCGGCGGCAGTTCGAAGTCTTTGGCCAGAACGCCGATGCGCAGCTTGCGCCAGTCCAGGTTGGCGTCCCAGTTGAAGGCCGCGTTCTTCACAGTGCGATCATGCCCGTCAGGCCCATGGATCGCGCTCAAAACGATTGCGGTGTCTTCCGCCGCGCGGCAGATGGGACCGAGCTTGTCCATGGTCCAGGAAAGAGCCATGGCTCCGGTACGCGGAACAAATCCAAACGTCGGACGCAATCCCGTTGTCCCGCAGCGCGTGGACGGCGACGAAATCGATCCCAGTGTTTCCGACCCGATGGCAAAAGCCACGCATCCTGCCGCCGTGGCCGACGCCGATCCGGCTGAATATCCGCTGGAACCCTGTTTCGTGTTCCAAGGATTGCGAGTCATGCCGCCAAACCATTTATCTCCCAGCGCCAGCGCGCCCAGCGTCAGCTTGGCTACCAGCACGGCGCCAGCTTCGTCCAGCCGCTTGACGACCGTGGCGTCTTCGTCAAATTTCTGGTCTTCAAATCCGCCCGCGCCCCACGTTGTTTTGTACCCTTTTACGGCGATCAGGTCTTTAGCGCCCCAGGGCAGTCCGTGGAGCGGACCACGATATTTTCCGGCGGCAATCTCGCGGTCGGCTTCTTTGGCTTGTGCCTTGGCGCGATCTTCCGTAAACGTGATCACGAACTTGAGCAATGGATCATAACGCTTGAGCCGCTCAAAGTACATTTCCGTTAGCGCCATGGAAGAAACTTTTTTAGTGCGCACCAGTTCCGCCAGTTGCCGGACGGAATAAAACGCCACGTCTTCAATGTTCTTAGGAACTCCGCTGGCAGCAGGCGCGGCGGAAATCTTGAGAGGCCGGCGTTCCGTCTCAAACTTCATGCCCGGCAGCACCGGATCAAAAATGACCGACGGCGCCACTTCATTCTTCATGTGCAGCCCGTAGATGGCGTCAAAGTCTTCCTTGAAGCCGTTCAGGCCTTCCAGCATCATGTTCTTGTATTCGTCGCTGATGGGAACATCGGCGATCAGCGCGGCGCTTTCAATCATTTCGCGCGTGATCTTGGGCTTGTCTTCCGCCATGCCCCACAGGACTCCGGGGAACAGCGTTGAAGTAAGTCCCAGGCTCGAACAAACGGCCAGAAATTTTCTACGGTCCAGCATGGAGTCTCCTTGCCGCGCACAAATTGGCTGGCCATTATAGCTGAGCGGATAAAGGTCAGTACCAGAGCTTCAGCTTGGGCCAGATGTCCTGCAGCGTTCCGCCTTTGGTTCCGCGGACAATCCATATCGGCCGGTGGTTTTCAAATGGCATGGCATATTGCTGGTAGAGTTCTCCGGCCTGAGTCACGCTGGAAAATAGAGGGTCGAGAAATTCGCGCGTGCCGCCGATCACCACCAGACATTCGCCGGTGTACGGTCCTGGTCCCCAGAGCCAGTAGTTCTGGTGCCCGCTGATCGATTTAGGCAGGCCATATTGCGGGCCGAAATAATCAATCGCTCCGGCTTCGCCGTAGTTGCGGGCAAAGATCCCGCACTTGCCGCGATCTTCGGCAGGCAGGTTGTTGTACACGCGAGCCACGGCTTCTGCCGCTTCGCGCCAGCCAAACATATCGGCATATTGCTGCGGAAGCTGGCTGACTTCCGTGTTCTCCGTCCGCTTGGGGACTACATGCAGAGCTTCTTCATACGCGATGAACTTTTCCACGGACATCATGGGCATGGCCATGGGCCAGCCAATGGTATCCAGCATGACGAGCAGCACGACGGCGACGCGCGCCGTTATCGCCAAAGCCTTGGTCCGTTGTGCCAGCCAGCTCTCAATGCCCACGGCTCCGCCTGCGTACAACATGGGATAGACAGGCGTAAGGTAATAATCTTTTCCCTTGAGCGCCAAAAAGATGATGAAGGCAGCAATCCACGTCCAACCGAGCGAGCGGAAACGGCGACCGTCCTTCGCGAACAGGAACCAGAACAATCCTGCGATCCAAACCGGCAATGAGAATCTGCCGATAGAGTCGATGTTGGAACCAAGATAAGCCAGCGGTGACAGCACCAGGTTCTTGTCACTCTTGGCGATGTTGGAAAGCAGCTCATACGTCGCCCAGTGATGTTTGACTTCCCAAATCAGATTGGGCAGCGAGATCGGAACGTTACGCCGATGCCGGCCCACAACCATTTGCTCAAAAGCATCTTGCGCTGTGGTGAGATAAGCAGTCCGACGAGAAAAGCCACGCCGAAAAAAGTCATGGCGTGTTTACCTTGCATGGCCAGACCGGCAAAGAGACCAAAGAGCAACCACAACCGTTCGTCTTCACCGGCGAAAACTCGGGCCGCGATCCAGGCGCACGCCGCCCAGCCCAGGCCCATGAACATGTCTGTGTTCAGAAATGTCACAAAGAACTGCGGCGCCGCCAGCACACAAAGACAAGTCAGCCCTATAGCGTAGCGCGATGCGCCCATGGCACGGGCCGTTAGTCCGGTAACCAGAAGTTGCGCCGCTGCGAACAGCGCGGGAACGAAGCGGAGCGTGAAAAGAGAGTTGCCCAGCACATGCCGTGACGTCCAGGCCACTACCGCCACGCCAGGCGGCATGTCTACATAGCCCCAGTCCAGACGGTAGCTGCACGCGATGAAATAAAGCTCATCGCGAAAAATGCCGTATCCTTTGTACAAGAGTAGGTGGACACCCAGGGTAATGAGCGTAAATCCGCCGAGCAGCATGTATTCCTTGCGACGCGACGGATAACCAGTGTTATCTGGAATCTGCAGAGGGCACCTCACCATAGGATGTGACGAAAACTGACGAACAGGTTCCGCCTGTGAGGTTAGCAGAAACTAAAAAAGCAAACGATACGCTTAATGTTCAGCTTCCGGTGGTCCGCTACGCAGAATCTTCTGGCCTCCTCATGGACGCAGATGCGCCCATGAGGTTGGTTCGGACAAATTAGTTATGGGTCTCAGGGTGTGAATCAAAAAACAGGAAGAAGTTGGTTGGCTGGTCAGCAGCAGCCTTTCCCGATGCTTGAGCCGCCCGCAAAGCGTCCAGAGAGTTGATGCCGGTGGTCCCATCCGCGCTTGGCCACGCGCTCGGGTCTGTCACCAGTACGGAAACTACCTCCCACCACACCGGGCCAAAGTGCTTTCCATCAATGATATGGCTGTGGTTCAGAGTGGGAACAATCACGCTGGTATTGGGTGGTACCTTCCCCAATTTCGCCAGCACAGGCCCCAGATCAGTCGTCATGGTATGCATGGTGCAGGTGCTGGGCGCACCCATGTGCTGGGTAACCGGTAACCCCGGCTCGGGGCATTGAACCGGTACTGTAGGATGCGTCTTGAAAGCCTCTGGGATGAAACCGAACAGGCTTATCAAGGCCTGCCCCAGCCCTGGGCTGAAGGCGTCATTGATATTGGTGTCGTTGCCAAAGAACGGTGAGATTACGTAGAGTTTCAAAGTGTTTTTGATCGGACCGCCCGTGGGATCCAGGGTAGGTTGATGTCCAACGGCGCAGATGGGCCGCTGAAACTCATTCGCATCCACAGCCGCCACCTGTCCGTTGTGGTCCAGGTCATCAAATGGTTCGTGGATGCAGTCAAAGTTCTGGAAGTATGTGAACACCAGAAGGGTGCCCTGGGCAAATCCTTCGGTTTGGTTGACAGCGAGAGGTCTGGAAGTATTTCCACTGCTGGATTGGCCAAAGGCGCCGATTGTGAACAGCAATACCATTGTGGCAATCGCGACGATTCGGAAAGGGCGATTCTCTTTCATGACGTACCTTTTTCTCCCGGAAGTTAACAAACAGTAGTGAAGTACGGGGCCCGTGTTGTGCGTCAATGGAGTTGCCGCGAAGCGGGAGGTTACGTCCGACGGGAAAATATATCGTCTTACGATCTTAAGTTATCGATTGAAGCGGCAGCTTTGCTCTTGCCTAAACAGCTCTTGCCTCAGGAAGGGCCCGAAATTCGTCGATGAAAGGTAGTTTTCTTAACTTTAGTTCTATGGTTTAAGCTTTTTACCTTCTAAGGAGGGTGAATGAAACTCAGGCGTTCCATTTTGGCACTCGTCGTAATTTTTTCCGCAGTGATGGCCTTTGCCGCCGAATATCCCGCCCCCACGCCCGGCAACTTCGTTGTAAGAGACTTCCAATTCAAGTCCGGCGAAAAGATGGCCGAGGTCAACCTGCATTACTACACGCTGGGCACGCCGCAAAAAGATGCGAGCGGCAAAGTCCGCAATGCGGTCCTAATCCTGCACGGCACCGGCGGATCAGGGCGCCAGTTTCTTTCGCCCAACTTTGCCGGCGTGCTTTTTGGACCGGGGCAACTGCTGGACGCCACGAAATATTTCATTGTGCTGCCAGACAACGTGGGACACGGCGAATCCAGCAAGCCCAGTGACGGGATGCACATGCGTTTCCCGCACTACGAATATGACGACATGATCGAACTCCAGTACCGCCTGCTGACGCAAGGCCTCGGCGTGAACCATCTGCGGCTGGTAATGGGCACGTCCATGGGAGGAATGCACACTTGGTTGTGGGCGGAACAGCATCCGGACTTTGCCGACGCGGCCATGCCGCTGGCCAGCCAACCGATTGAAATCGCCGGACGCAACCGCATGATGCGCCGCATGATCATGGACGCCATCCGCACGTCACCAGACTGGAACAACGGCGAGTACAAGGAACAACCGCACGGACTGGCAGCCGCGCTGGACGTTCTGCTGTTGATGGGCTCGGCCCCGCTGCGCATGCAGAAGGACGAACCCACGCGCGAGAAGGCCGACCAATTTCTAGAAGACTTTCTCGCCCGCAGTATGAAAACCACTGACGCTAACAACATGCTGTATTACTTTGACGCGTCACGGAACTACAACCCGGAGCCGCAGCTGGAAAAGATCACCGTGCCGCTCACGGCGGTGAACTCCGCGGACGACCAGATCAATCCGCCGGAACTGAAGATCCTGGACAAGGACATTCAACGCGTTAAGAACGGCAAATTCGTGTTGTTGCCCATCACCGACGAAACGCGTGGTCACGGCACGCACACCTGGCCGGCGATCTGGGGCAATCATCTGGCGGAGTTGCTGAAAAGATCGGAGCGGTAAGGGGAGAACCTTACCGCTGATGACACTGATTGGACTGATTCACGCTGATTGAAATCGGGCAGCGCAGGTTCGACACATTCGCGAGGACTGCGATGAGTTTTCCGAAAGACCTGAAAGAAGTACTGGGGATTGATCCCAACGCGAAGACGTCTCTAAGCGAAGTCAGTCAGGACAATCCCGTTTTCGTTTACATCCGCACCCCGGGAGATTTGGACCCAGAGGACCGCACGTCACGATATGCCGATCCTCTGGATGAAACTCTTGCCAAAGAGAGTCTTGGAGTCGTAACCGGAGGCGGATCGATGTTCGGTGAGCCTGATGAACTTGGTGACGACGAAGTTGTGTTCTGCGGAATCGACGTCCACCTTTACG
>JANXPR010000083.1 GCA_025357215.1 Acidobacteriaceae bacterium
GACAGATTCGCGCGGCCAAGCTGGTGGAATGTCCTTTTTGAATTGACATCAATTCCGCCGCGGGCGCGGCGGCCGGCCTGAGTGACGATCAAATCCGTAATCTCAATTGGTATCCCGAGAGCAATCTATTTGACGCTGACCAGAAACTGGTCCTTGAACTGGCTGACGCCGTGACGGCCACGCCGGCGAAGGTGACGCCGGAGTTGCGCGAGCGTCTGCAGAAACGTTTTTCTACGCCGCAACTGGTGGAGCTGGCGGCGGCGATTGCCTGGGAGAATTATCGCGCGCGTTCGAACCGCGTGTTCGGGTTCGGCAGCGAAGGGTTCTACAAAGAGAAGTCGCCGGCGACGAAAGGAAGTTCGGCGGCGGATTGAAGGAGATTTACCCAGAGGACGCAGAGGAACACGGAGTCGGATACGAACTGGAGTTTCTTCCCTTGGTCGGATTGGAAAACACGCGGATGGGTCCTAGTCCCGCCACAGGCATTAAATCCGGTACCTTCGAAAAACCGAAAAACGAAAAACATTGAAACACGAAGGAAGGAGTAACCGGAGTGGATAAGGCAGTTCAGGAACGGCCCCCTCTTCTCCGTGCCTCCGTGTCTCTGTGGTTGAATTGCCGCGTTTTGCCATTTTGGGATTAAGGACGCTTTATCCACAGCCAGCCACTCCGAGATGCTCCGGCGTCTGCTAAAATTCTTAAAATCCACTTCCCGGAGATCCAATGCAGGCAATACTTGCGCTGGAAGATGGACGAATCTTCAGCGGTAGGGGCCACGGCGCCAAAGGCGAATGTTACGGGGAAGTTGTTTTTAACACCTCTCTCACCGGCTACCAGGAAATCTTCACCGATCCTTCCTATGCCGGGCAGATCGTCGTTCTAACCAATCCTGAGATCGGCAATTACGGCACGAATCCCGAAGACAATGAAGCCACGCATCCTTTTATAGAAGGGCTGGTGGTGCGCGAGTTTTCGGCGGTGAGTTCCAACTGGCGGTCGCAGCAGGTAACGGACGAGTATCTGGAGAAGTTCAAGATCCCGGTGATCGCCGATATTGACAGCCGGGCCCTGGTCCGCCACCTGCGCACGCATGGAGTGATGCGCGGGGTGGTCTCGTCCATTGAAACTGACCCTGAAAAGCTTGTGGCCAAAGCGCGCTCGCTGCGCAAGATGGATGGCACTGACCTGGCCAAAGTCGTAAGCACCAAGCAACGCTATACGTGGTCCACGGGTTCACAACCGGTGGTCACGGATGTGGGCGCTGGATCCCTGCGGCCGATTGCCGTGGACAAAGGCGGCAAGGCCGACGCCGCGAAGGGCTCTATTAAGGACGATGCAGCGGCGTCGCGACGACACGTTGTCGCTTACGACTACGGCATCAAGCAAAACATCCTACGCATGCTGGTGGACGAAGGCTGCCGAGTGACGGTGGTCCCGGCCATGACGTCCGCGGAAGACGTGATGTCTCTGCAGCCGGACGGCGTGTTTCTCTCAAACGGACCGGGCGATCCCGAGCCGTGCAACTACGCGTATGAAAGTATTCGCCGCCTGATGGGAAAAGTCCCGGTGTTCGGCATCTGCCTGGGACATCAGCTGGTTGGTTTGGCGCTGCACGGCCGGACGTACAAACTGAAGTTCGGGCACCATGGCGGGAACCATCCGGTAAAGAACATGGTGTCGGGCAAGATCGAGATCACGGCGCACAACCACAACTTTGCCGTGGACCCGGATTCTCTGAAAGAGTCCGAGGTGGTGAAGACGCACGTAGACCTGAACGACAACACGCTGGAAGGCCTACGCCACCGGACGCTGCCACTGTTCAGCGTGCAGTATCACCCGGAAGCCGCGCCAGGTCCGCACGACTCGCATTATCTGTTCAAGGATTTCATGAAGATGATGGCGGAGTGGAAAGGGCAGTGATGAAATTCGAGATTGCGTTCAAATGGGAAGACATGGAAAACAAGGAAGGCATTCCATATCGGTTTCCTGATGACCCAACCTCTTATATGAAAAAGTATCGGATTCCGGGTGTTTACAGATGGGTGGTTTTCGATCCCAATGCCAAGTTGGAAGCCATGTATGTAGGCGAGGCCGAGAACCTCGAACGTCGACTAAAACACTACCTAAAACCCGGAAAGAGCCAGGCCACAAATTTGCGCATGAAGGCTCTTCTTGATGAATACCAGTCACAGAAAATGGATGTGCGCTTTCAGCGAGTAGCGTTCGACGACTTCGTTATCAACGCGTGCGAGTTTTCTGTTAGTGCACTGTCGGATCCCTTCGTGCGCGGAGTAATTGAAAATCTAGCCATTCTCGAAGGTTCAAGGAATAAGTGCACGGTCCTTAACAAGGGCACCGATGTGACCCAGAAGAAAATTGAGCTTGCCTTGAAATCAGTGACGTCAGAATTCACAGCTAGTCAGAAGAAAGCGCTCATGGCAAAGTTATTGGATTTAAAGGTTAGCATTCCACCGGACAATTGAGTGAATCCAGCCCCGAAAGGGGCGGAAGTAAGTAGCCCAGCGCGTGAGCGCTGGGTAGTGGAGAGAAAAGACTTAGAGCCCCGGAGGGGCGGCACAGTTTGTTTCAAGATCGCCAAAACTCGTCGGTGAAAGCGGGTGTCGCCCCTACGGGGCTTGCCGGGCATTTATCGGCAACCCAGCGCTTACGCGCTGGGCTACCTACTTTCGCGCCTGCGGCGCTGGAGCACCGATATTCCGTTCTGGACGGGTTGTCCGCTGCATCGTGGAAGTTTGCACAAGTGCGTTTTGCAAACTGCGCTCTTCTTTTGATCGTTGGCTTTTTTTCAATGCGCTCTCTCGTCGTCCACGCGCAGCCATCCGCCAAGGTCAATCTGCCCGGTTCGCTGTACAGCGTGGATTCGGAATCGCCGGCGCGAGCGGCAAGGATTCAGGTGCAGTTGCTGCCGTTGTTGGAGCCGTTGGAAAATGCCGCGCCCGGAAAATGCGCGAGTCTAAAGCGCGACCCGGCGGGACAGATTTTCAAGCTGACCACGGATTCGGCGGGCGGGTTTACGGTGTGGAAGGTCCCCCCGGGACAGTATTTCGCGGTGGTGACGTCACAGACGGAATCGTTCGACCTGATTTCGGCGTGCATCACGGTGACCGGTCCGGAGGAGAGCAAGTCGTGCACGGTGGCGCCTGCGAAAAATCGGAGTGGTGAAAATCCGAGTGCACCGGCGGGCATCGATAATAAAGAAGCCAAGAAGGAAGACAAGAAGCCTGGCACGCAAGGCATGCTGGTCAGGTACGCCACACGGATGAAGTCCTACCACGGCGACATACTTATGTCGCATCCGTGCGCGGAGCATCCAGCGACTGCTTGTGATTCGCTGCATGCCACCCGGCCCGTGGTGGTTTCAGCGCGGCAGATTTTGTTACAGCACGGCGGCGAGCCGTTGAGCAAAGCCGCGGTGAAGGTCACGCGGTTCTCG
Organism: Acidobacteriaceae bacterium; assembly: GCA_025357215.1. GTDB lineage: Bacteria > Acidobacteriota > Terriglobia > Terriglobales > Acidobacteriaceae > Angelobacter. The sequence continues at coordinate 3,455 of JANXPR010000083.1, forward strand.
CAAAAAGAAGGCACGGCGCTTGCGCTTGTCGCTGACGCGCGCGGAATGCTCGATGCCGGGGCGCTGTACTCCCTCGCGGAAGGCACGGGCAACAGCTTGATGCTGGCGATCGCGGTGGGCGGCGAGACGGCAAAGATTCGAGTAGAAGTGGCGGCTGAACCACGGGCAACGAAACAGACACTGTCGTTTTTCCAGCGCAAGCAGTGCGGCTGGGAAGCGGAAATGATCACGCAAGAAAATCCAGTCAAGGACACCAAGACCAGTGCCACGCAGAAATGATATCGCGAAAATCCTGATCATCGGCTCCGGGCCGATTGTGATTGGCCAGTCGGCGGAGTTCGATTACTCCGGCACGCAGGCCTGCAAGGCCCTGAAGGCCGAAGGCTACGAGGTGGTGCTGGCCAACTCCAACCCGGCCACCATCATGACCGATCCGGAAATGGCCGACCGCACATACATTGAGCCGCTGACGCGGACCTATCTGGAAGAGATCATCCGGCAGGAAGCCGAGATGTTGCGCCACGCAGAGGCGCCCGGCAAGTTCGCGTTGCTGCCCACCGTGGGCGGACAGACGGCGTTGAACCTTGCGGTGGAACTGGCTGACGCCGGCGTGCTGGATAAATACGGCGTGGAATTGATTGGCGCGCAGCTACGGGCCATCAAGATGGCTGAAGACCGGCTGCTGTTTAAAGACGCCATGGCGCGCATCGGGCTGGACGTGCCGAAGTCCGCGCTGGTGAACAACCTGCGCGACGCGCTGGATTTTTCTTCGAAAGTGGGGTTCCCGGCGATTGTCCGTCCGTCATTCACCCTGGGCGGTTCGGGCGGCGGCATTGCTTACAACCGCGAAGAGTTGTTGGAAATCGTGGCCCGCGGACTCGATCTTTCTCCGGTAAAAGAAGTGTTGATTGAAGAATCCGTCCTGGGGTGGAAGGAATACGAGCTGGAGTTGATGCGCGATCTGGCGGACAACGTGATCGTGATCTGCTCGA
>JANXPR010000095.1 GCA_025357215.1 Acidobacteriaceae bacterium
TGCGGACGGTCGTCACCCAAGAGTTTGTGAATCGCTACCGCAAACAAAAGCGTCTAGTGAGTCTTGAAGAGCGGGAGGAAGACGGAGTACAGTTCTCTGCAGTCGCTCCCGATCCAGTGGTCCCCGCGGACGCGCGCCTGAGTGGCGCGGTGGACGATGCCTTGGGCCTGCTCTCCGCGGAAGACCGGTTAGTGCTAGCGGCGTATTTTCTGGATAACCGTACGCTCACCGAGATTGGCAAAGTGATTGGCGTGCACGAATCCACCATCAGCCGGCGGCTGGAAAAGATGCTTAAGGCCTTGAAAAAACAAGTACTTGCGGGGCTAGTCGCCAAGGGGATGAGCCGCGCGCAAGCCGAAGAAGCCCTGGAAGCCGACGTGAGATATCTCCAGGTGGATGTGGGCAAAAAGCTGCAAGAAAACCGGGCTCAAGCGTTCCAAGAAGGTAAAGGGTCAGACTAGCAATGCCTGAGTTGTCCAATTTGTTGAAGAGCGGGCTGGCCAGAGCCAGTCAAGAAGCCGGAGTTCGTTTGCCTGGTGTTCACACTGACGCCCATCCGGATGCCGATGTGTTAACGGCTTTTTCCGAGCAGTCACTGCCAGCCGATGAGCGTGACCAGTTGATGGTCCACTTGGCTGCCTGTGGCGAGTGCCGCGACGTGGTGTACCTGATGACCGAGCCTCTGGGCGAAGAAACCGCCGCACCGGTTATGGTCGCGATTCCGCGTCGACGCTGGTTCCTTACGCCGCAATTTGGTTTTGTGGCTGCTGTGGCCGCCATGGCGGTAGGAATCGGCATTTACATGCGCGTGCAGCCAAACATAACCAACCAGCCGTCACACGAAGCCAGGTTGAATGCGCCCGCTGCTTCAGGTTCCAACGAAAAGAACACCGTTCCCGCAAATCCAGATACCACCACACCCGCAATGGCAGCCGGTGCGGCGAATCCGACGTCAAATGCGCCATCGGCTCTGACATCGAATCAAACTTCGAATCAAAAAACGGCCGACAACCTGGCGCCCGCCAACGGAGCCGTAGCAGCGAGCGCTGTACCTCAGTCGAATACCGGCCTTAAAGGCGCGGACTTGCGGAGCATCGCTTCCAATAATTCCGCCACCAATTCGAACGACGCCTTGAAAAAGAAATCAGTCGCTGAACCCGTGGAGATGGCATCCGCAAAACCTGCTCGCCGCGATTACGTGAACCTGGAAATGTTCAGCTCAGACGCCGCGGACCAGGGCCAGTCCGGCGATCTGCCTTCCGCTCCGCCGCCGCAGGTAAGCGTAACCAACCTGACCCAGGCCAGGAACCAAGCCGACCACGGCCAGCCCATGGTTTTTGCCGACATCCCAAACAATGCAATCAAACAGAGCCAGAATGGCGGAATGGCGCTGTTCCAGCCACCATCGGCACGGCAAAACACGGGGATTGAGGGAAAGATCGTTGATCTAGGCAGGAACTTTGGCAAGCGTCTCCACAACAAACGCCTGGCGCCAGCGATTCCCCAGGAAGTCACCACAACGTTTGCCATGGCCACCAACGCACCGGCGCTCGACCAGTCCGCGGAAGCCCTGGCAGCTGCTCCCACGCAGAAGGCTGATGCTTCGGCCTTACGCGATTCTTCCGCCTTTATGGCGCGCGGACGCGCAGCGGGACCCGCAGCCGCCACCGCCCGGCTTGAATCCGCCAGCCCTGCCTGGAAAGTGGATGGCGGCAAACTGTATCGCTCGATCAACGCCAGCGAGTGGACCGAGTTCCCAGCCGCTCCCGGCGTGGAGCTCTCCGTGGTGGTGGCCAAAGGAAACGAAGTTTGGGCCGGTGGCGCGCACGCCACCGTTGTGCACTCGGCGAATCACGGCACTACTTGGGAAAAGATTGCGCTGGGTGATGGCGCGTCCGGAACCGTGCTGAATATCGACGTGAACGGCATCACCGTGGTTGTGAAAACATCCGCTGGCCAGACCTGGACCAGCCGCGATGGCGGGCAGAGTTGGGTTGCCGTCAATTAGAATTAGTGCATGCTCTTGTCCCACGGTTTCATGATCGGCAGCATGAATCGACGAATGTATAATCGCCCCTAGATGCTTCTCCGAATCGCGCTTCTATTGTTCTTTCTCGCGTTTGTCTTGTCGCTCATCGCCAAGAACGAAGGCCGCACGTGGATGATGCGGCTGGGGATTGCTGGATTTTGCGCATTGTTGGCGTGGGCGTTTATCCGGGTGCTGGCGCGGGTGCTGTAGGCCTACCCAGCGCTTCCGCGCTGGGCGAACTCATACCGCGCCTCCGGCGCTGGTTTTTCGGGTGCTTATTCACGCAGGCGATATTCTGAGCGCGAAGAATCTCAAGAAACCTACGAAACCAGCGATCCTACCTTCTCTCCCTGCACTACCCGCTTAATGTTTCCGTGGACATTCAAATTGAAAACAACAATCGGGAGCTTATTTTCCTGGCAGAGCGAGATGGCGGTTGCGTCCATCACACGCAGGCCGCGCTTGAGAACGTCAAGGTAAGTAATGGTCTGAATCATGGTGGCGGTGGCGACGATCTTGGGATCGGCATCATAGATGCCATCCACCTTGGTGGCTTTCATGATCACGTCGGCTTTGATTTCCATGGCGCGCAATGACGCCGCCGTATCGGTGGAGAAATAAGGATTGCCGGTGCCGCCGGCGAAGATCACCACGCGGCCTTTTTCCATGTGCCGCAGCGCGCGCCGCCGGATGAACGGTTCGGCAATCTGGTTCATTTCCAGCGCGGACATCACGCGGGTGTGCACGCCTTGCTTCTCGAGCGCGTCTTGCAGCGCGAGCGAATTGATCACGGTGGCCAGCATGCCCATGTGGTCGGCTGAGACGCGGTCCATGTCGCGAGCCTGTTCGGCTACGCCGCGGAAGAAATTCCCGCCGCCAACGACCAGCGCGATCTCCACGCCAAGCTCAACAACTTCCCGGATCTCCGCGGCTATGGCGTGAATGCGGGCGGTTTCAACGCCAAAACCTTTGTCCCCGGCCAGGGCTTCACCAGAGAGCTTAAGAAGGATGCGCTTAAAAGCAAGCATGTTGGGGTTAAGTATAGCAGTGAGCGCGCGCCCGCTGGCGCGCTAGCAATTAGCAATTGGCAACTGGCAATTGGCCAGAAGAAGCACTTGAGCCGTCGGCACTCAGCATTTAGCTGGGAGGCTGTTGTGAGCGGCCTAGAAAAACCTTGAAACACGGAGGAAAAGGGTAAACGGAGGACTTAGAGCGCAAATTCAGAACGTAGTAAGAAATCTCATCGCTATAAAAACTGTGGGGACTGAAAAGGTGGATAGGGTCGTGCTGGTTCAGGACTGGTCTTCGCTACGCTTGGGATTTCAGAAACAACTCTACTCCGCTCGCAGCGCGATCATGGGATCCACTTTGAGCGCACGCCGCGCAGGCAGCAACGCAGCCACCGCCCCGGTGACTCCCAATAGAAGGAAAGCTCCAACGTAGCTGAATGGGTCAAAATTGCTTACCCCGTAGAGTTCGCTGCGCAACACCATGGAGAGTCCGGCGGCCAAGGCCGCGCCCAGGGCAATCGCCCAGCCCAACGGGCGGACCAATCCCGCAAGCAAGCCGCGGACCAGCGTGGACGGCGTGGCGCCCAGAGCCATGCGGATTCCAATTTCCCGCGTGCGCTGCACCACGTTGTAAGACACAACGCCATAAAGACCCACTACCGCCAGCATCAGGGCCAATGCACCCATGAATGAAACTACGCCTGCCATCTTCTGGGTATCGCCCAGGCTTTGGCGGAAGGCGATGCTGAGAATTTTCACATCAGGACTTAGCGACGGATCAGGCGCGCGCGCCAAGCCGGAGAGCTGAGCACTTTGCTGCTCCGGAGGGACGGACGTTCTGACCAGCAGCGAGCTATAAACCAAACTGGTGTTGCGCAGTGGCACATAGGCTTCCGCGGCATTGCTATCACGCAAGGCGAGCGTGCGGGCGTTGCCTACCACGGCGATGACCGGGAATTTCTTTCCCCGAAATTCGTATTCCTGACGCAGCGGATCTTTGCCCGGCCACATTTTCCGCGCAAACGACTGGCTAACGATGGCCACATCCTGTTCGTCCGGCCGGAAATCGCGGCCAGACAACAGCGGGATGGAAAGAGCCGAGAAATAGCCAGGCGTTATCTGGCAAACATACGCAGTAAAATTCACGGCGCCATGGACCGTGCCAACCGTGATGCTGTTCCCCAGCGGAGGATTGTTCACCAGAGCAACCGCCTGGACTCCAGACACCTGGGCCAGACGCGTGCGCATGTCGTTCAGGTAGACACTCGCTTTTTCCGGAGTGTAGGCGTGGGCTTCAAGGTGCGGGTCAATGGTGAGCGTGTGCGAGTAATCGAATCCGGGATCGAAAGTAATGGCGCGATGGAGCGCGCGCAGAAGGAGTCCGGAAACAATCAACAAGACGCAACTGGCGGCAAATTGCGACGTCATGAAGATGGTCCGCGCACGCGACGATCGCTGTGACGAGCGCAGAGCCTGCCGGGCCGACGGCAATCCAAACAGAACACACGCCAGAATAGCGACGCCCAGGGCGAACGAGGTGGTTCGCCAGTCGGGAGCCATGGGTAAACTTCCCGCGCCACCCAACCAGACCACCAAGGGTCGCGACACCAGCCAGCTTACGAACAGTCCGGCCGCGGAGCCGAGCAGGGCCAGCAGCAGGCTTTCCGTCATCAACTGGCGGAACACACGGCCACGGCCAGCACCCAGAGACAAACGAATAAAAATCTCGCGCTCGCGGGTAATGACTCTGCTCAGGACCAGATTGCCGAGATTACCGCAAGCCACAGCCAGGACCAACAGGACCAAAGCAGAAAAGATCCCGAACATGGGCAACATACCGAAGTCCGCGGGATCAAGGCTGGCGGCGTAACCGCCGGGCGCGGCCACAAGCCATTCGCCTTTTTGAAAGTCACGCGGATGCTGCGCGACAAGCTCTTCCGCCAAGGGCAGCAAGGAAGCTTCCGCGGCCTTAAAAGTGACGCCGGGCTTCAACCGGCCCCACATCTGGACGTAAGAATCGTCGATGCGAAAACTGGTGAGCATCTTGCTTTCGGGAACGAAATACGGAAACTTGTCGATGAGCAGCCAGACAGCGTCGTTTTCTCCGTGTTCAGGATCAAGGCCGACGAAATTTCCCGCGGTCACGCCGATCACTGTTGCCGGATGCTGGTTGAGCCGGATCGTCTTGCCGATTACCGCCGGGTCGCCGCCGAACTGGCTTTGCCAGAAGCGGTAGCCGAGCACAGCCACCGGGGGAGCGTCTGGCGCTTCGTCCGTTTTGGGATCAAAGAGAGGGCCGTAGCCGGCGGAAGAACCCAGATCCTGAAAGTAATTTCCCGTGACCAGCCCGGCCTGGATGTTCAGGTTGGCATCGGTGAATGTCATATCGCGGCTGGCCTGGGCCAACATGGCGGAGAGGGCAGTGTTGTGTTCAGCGTAAAACACCGCGGCTGGATACGCCACCTCTGTCGCTTGTCCTTGCGGAAAGCGAGTGGTAAAGCGCGCGATGGATTGCGGATCGCGCACGGGAAGCGGCTTGAAAAACACTACGTCCACGATGTTGAAGGCCGTCACGTTCACGCCAATGCCCAACGCTAGAACAGCGATGGCGGTGATGGCAAGTCCGGGTGATTTCTGCAACAAACGAGCGCCGAAACGCAGGTCCTGAAAGAAATGTTCCAGCCAGCTCCAACCCCAGGCCGCGTTTGATTTTTCCTGGAGAAGAGCCGGATTGCCGAAGTCACGGCGGTTCTCGCGCGACAGCATTGCGCGGTGAAATGCCATGTCATTTTCCAGCTCGCCACGCAAGCGTTTGCGGTTCAGCAAGTAGTGAATGCGCCGATAAAATTCGCCCATGCTATCCGCTCCTTTATTCCGCCCGCAAGGCGATCAGCGGGTTTACGCGAGTGACGCGGCGCGCCGGCACGTAGCTGGCAACCAGCGCGACACACAGCAAAACCAACGCCACGCCGGCAAGAGTAGCGGGATCGGTAGGCGGCGTATCGAACAACAACTTGCTCATCACGCGCGAGACCAGCAGCGCAACAACGATCCCCACGCCCAGACCGATGAGAATGACGCGCATGCTCTGCTTTACGACCATGGCGAGCACCTCTCCGCGTTGCGCTCCCAGCGCCAGACGAATGCCGATCTCGCGTGTGCGCTGGCTTACCAGCAGCGCGGTAACGCCGCTCAAGCCCGTGGCGGCGATGATCAGAGCGAGAGCGGCGAATAGCGCCAGAAGAATGCTGGTGATTCGGGTCGCGGCCAGGCTGTCTCCGCGGAGTTCGTCGAGCGTTTTCACGTCGGTGATGGGCTGGTCCTTGTCGATGGAGAAAACAGCTTTTCTCAGTTGGCTGGCGTAGTTCAAGGGATCGCCCGCCGTTTTTATCAAGACGGTATAAGCCATGGAAAACTGGGCCATGGAAAGATAAACAGTGTCGACAGGGTCCTTGTCCAGGCCAAATTGCTTTACGTCGCCCACAACACCCACAATGGTCAGCATGGTTTTGCCTTTGTCCGGGGTGATGCGTTTATTGAGTGGATCTTCATTAGGGAAGTAGTGACGTGCGAAGGTTCGGTTCACGATGGCGACCGGCGGCGCCTGGTCCTTGTCCTGGTCAGTAAAATTGCGGCCGCTCAGCACAGGAATGCCCAGCAAACGAAACGCATTGGAACTGGCCACTTCGAAACTCGTCTGCTGCATTCCGTCGCGATCAGTATTGGGTTGGCCTTCCACTTGAAAATCCTGGTTCATAGGTGAACCGGGAGCCAGTGGAGCTCCGCTATCAAACGCCACACCGAGGACGCCCGGAGTGGCCTGCAGCTTTTGCTTAAGGCTGTCAAAGAAAAAAAGGTTGTCCTGGTTGGTTTTGTATTTTGAGAAATTCAGCGGAATGTTGGCCGCGAGAATGTGATCACCGTTGTAGCCGGCATCGAGTTGCTGCAGCTTGACGAAACTGCGAATCATCAGTCCGGCGCCGATCAGGAGGATGAAGCTGATGGCCACTTGTCCCACGGCCAAAAGATTCCGGATGCGGTTGCCATCGGTCTTGATGGTGGCCGAGTTGTTGCCTTCCTTCAGCGAGTTCACCAGATTGGTGCGTTGAGAAAAAGCTGGAGCCGCGCCGAAAATCAGGCCGGTAAGCAAAGACAGAGTCAAGGTGAACAGCAGTACGGGCAAGCTGATGTTGACTTCCGCGGCGCGCGTGGTAAAGCGCGAGACAAACGTTACCAGAAGCGCGAGACACTGCGAGGCCAGGACCAGGCCGAGCAGACCTCCGCCCACGCTCAGCAGTGTGCTTTCGGTAAGCAACTGGCGGACGAGACGTCCACGGCTGGCGCCCAGCGCGGCACGGACGGCAAGCTCCTGCTCGCGGCGCATCATACGCGCGAGCGCCAGGTTGGCGACATTGGCGCAGGCAATCAAGAGCACCAGCCCCCCAGTCGCCAGAAGAATAAGGAGCATGGGACGCACATCCTCAGTAAGACGCGTTCGCAGGCTTTCCATGGACACATTCAGACCTTGCGGAGGATAGCTTTCCGGGTAAGTCTTTTCCAGACGGGAAACGATCACGCCCAGGTCCGAGGTCCCAGACTCCACAGTTTCACCGGGCTTAAGACGGCCGAAGAGTTCCACCATGCGGTGGTCACGATGTTCCGCCATCATGGGCGACGAACGGAAGGGGCAGGCCACGGTGGTCATGTACACGTCATTTTCGCGAGGATATTGCGGCACCGGAGGCAATACGCCGATGACCGTGTGCACGCGGTCATTCATGCGGAAGTGGCGACCGATAATGCTGGGATCGCCACCATAGTGGTTCTTCCAGTAGGGATAACTCAGGACCAGAACGGCGTCTGATTCCTTGGTTTCGTCGCCGTCATTAAATAAGCGGCCGTAGAGCGGCTTGATCCCCAGCATGTCAAAAAAATGAGCGGAGACAACGCCGGTGGTCACGCGGGTGGGTTCCTGGCCGTCCAGCAGGATGAAGCCCATGCTGTGATATTCCTCCAGCAAAGAGAAAGCACGGGTTTGCTTGCGGTAGTCCGTAATGTCCAGCGCGGAGAAAGCAACGTTGTTCATGCTGGCCATGCCGTTATGCTGCATGCCCTTCATGGGCGCTGCCGCCGTCTGCTTAAGAACCACAAGTTGGCTCCCCTGGGTGTAAGGCAGGGGCTTAATCAACACGCCATACACCACGCTGAACAACGCAGTGTTGGCGCCGATGCCCAGACCGAGCGCGAGCATCGCTATAAGAGTGAAGCCGGGATTCTTGACGAGAATGCGGAATCCGTAACGGAGGTCCTGCACCAGACGTTCCAGCCATCCCCAGCCCAGGGCTTCATGCGATTGCTCGGCGAGCAGAGTGGGGTTGCCGAAATCCTTGCGATCGTCGCCCAGCATCTCGCGATGCACGGCCATATCCTGCGCCAGTTCGCGGTCGAGCTTACGTTGATTTAGAAAGAAATAAATGCGGCGGAAAAATTCGCCCATAATGTCCTCCGGTCAGGCCTTGTTCAGAACGGCATGAATGCCTTGCAGCACACGGCCAAAGTCCGTCATCTCCGACTGCAATTGCTTGCGGCCGGCGGCGGTGAGTTTGTAAAAACGCACTTTGCGGTTGGTTTCAGAAATCCCCCACTCCGCCCGCACCCAACCTTTGATCAACATGCGCTGGAGCGCGGGATAGAGCGAGCCTTCTTCCACCTGAAGCAGGTCGTTGGAAAGAGTATGGATGCGCTGGGCAATGGCGTATCCGTGCAGCGCGCCGGGTTGCAGAACGCGCAGCACCAACATGCCCAGTGTGCCGGGAAGCATTTCGTTTTTAGCCATAGAATACCAAGACCTAGATTATCTATGCCTAGCGTAAGACCAAGCAAGAAGAATTTGGTGAGCCGGAACCGGCGATAAATTCGCGCTCCGGCTGTGGCGGTTGCGGCATTTCCACGACCAAGGCCGGAGTGTGGACCTGAAAACGCTCGCGATAGCTGCTGGGACTGGTGCCGAAACGCCGTTCAAAGGCCCGGCGGAAAGAGTCCGCGCTGTTGAAACCAACGGAATCAGCCACCTGGGCAATAGAACTGCCACGCTGGGCCAGGCGCTTGCGCGCTTCATCCAGGCGCATGCGCTTTACAAAATCCGCGGGAGTGGCGCTAAATACCTGTCGAAAGCGCCGGCTGAAATGCCGCGAACACAGACAGGCGCGGCCGGCCATCGCTTCCACGGAAAGATCAGAGCGCAGATTAGAGGCGATCCAGGGAACGAGTTCCGCCAGACGGTCCTGCGAATCCGACTGAAATTGCAGCGGCTCGGAATACTGTTCCTGGCCGCCTTCACGCTTGAGATACACCACCAGCTCGCGGGCCACGGCAAGAGCAACGCGGCGTCCGTGATCTTCTTCAATCAGCGCCAGGGCAAGATCAATCCCGGCGGTGACTCCGGCTGACGTATAAAATTTTCCGTCGTTCAAAAAGATGGCGTTGGATGCAACGTCTAACTTTGGAAACCGGTGCGCCACGTCATCGGCAAACCGCCAATGGGTGGTTACGCGACGGCCATCCAGCAGACCAGTGGGAGCCAGGGCATAAATTCCCGTGCAAACCGTGGCGATGCGGCGGATCTGGCGCGCATGGTCCCGTACCCACGCGACAACAAGCGCGTTAACGTCCGGCCGGCGCAAGCCACAGCCTCCACAGATGATGAACGTGTCCAGATCGGCCGCGGCAACATCGTCAAGACTGATGTGTGGCGTTATCTGCATGCCGGCTTCCGTTACAAAGGGCTTGCCTGTAACACCGATGATCACGGTCTCATAACAATGAGCCGCCAAAGCAGGATTGCCGTCCGCCGAACCTACGGCGTTCGCAAAAGCGGCGTTCGCAAAAGCTTCTAGCGGCCCGACAAGATCGAGTCCGGCTACTTCGTCAAATCCGAGAAGACCGATGCGCTTCATGGTTGGCTCCTTAGCCATAGAAATGTTAGACCTAGGGCGTCTATGCCTAGGTAAGACGATGCGAGATGAATTTTGTGAGCGGGGAAATTGCACTTAGATTCGCGATGTACGCGCAAGAATCAAGAGCCAGCACCAGACCGAGAACATAATTAAATTCCCTGCTTCTCTTTACCAGGGAAGCAAAAGCAATAAGGAGATTGGCGAGGTGAACCATCCACCGCTATAATGCCGGTGGACTCCCGATTTGGCAGGTCAAGACAATCTTGACAAAACCCACACCAGCCTTCATCGATTCGGCATCACTGCATTGTGCTCTTACTGCATTGATCAGCGGCAAGGGATCGCAGTGGACCAACTGGCAAAGACAGAGTCTGCTTGCGAGCACTTATTTGCTTCTCCATTCGAATGTGAAGATTTCACCAGGTCCTGGACCCTATGCGGGAGCTACTGGATTTATGGGAACCCTCATTTCTGCTTTTCCTGGACTTGAGACTCGAACGGTCAATCGGAACGTCGCAGACAGAGAAGCGCGCCGCTGGCTAAGCAGCAAAGCCAACCTGCTCAAGTCTGCGTGGGATGCTCTTCAAATAGATTCTAATCTTCCAGAATGGTCTCATTCTCACCGGAAAATGATCTGGCCTGAGCATGTTCAGATGTTCAAGGCGTTATTCATGTCCGAACACATTCCATACATCTCATCTGTGCTGAATTGTTCGACTCACGATCTTGAGAAAATCTATTTAATCAGCTGCAACGTTGAAACTGTAAAGGCATGGGCAAAACAGAAACGCCAATCGGAAGACCTTCAACTTGCACTCGATTGCTGGTTGATGTCTGGTCTGATCCGAGGAAAATATCACGAATGCTTGGCACAACATGAGCAACTGCAGCTTATCGCACATCCGTATCGAGCAGGCATCGGGAAAATGCTGAGGCCAGCATTCTCCGAGAATGTGTACTATTCCGAAGAGTACTTTTCGAAAATTGTGATTGGCGGGGCCCTGTTAGAAACAACTGCAAAGCGGAGGGTCGTAGCATGGGTCAAAAACGTCCAAAGGGCGCGAGTCGCCATCGAGGGTCGATCCCTTGAGCTGCCGAATGCAGTTGCGCTCCGCGATGCGGAGCAGCTCGCCATCGCCGCTGCGAAGAGGATCGGCATCGCCACACGATCCGAAATTGTTCATCGAGCCCTTGACGTGGGAACGGCGATCGGGTTGGGGGCACTTGTCAGTTTAACCCTTTACCCATGGTTCGGACCGGTGGGGCCAATAATTATCCAGGCTTATCGGTACTTCAGAGGGGGGGGCAGCGTGGGCGATGATATCGGCAGGTACGCCCTTTCAACCAGCCGGCGGTTTCGGACGCTCGCTCGCTCCGTACCTGGGCGCATTGAGCGTGAGATCCGCTTTCCACGTTGATCCTTTGCTGCACAAGCCTTCGACAGATAGGAGTTCGTGTCAAGCCGAACTTTTACGGCATGACTTCGCAGCCCATCGTTCTCTCCGCTTGCTTTGGGCTAACTGCGCAAGCCACCCCAGCACGCCATACGCGTGCCAAGGACCAAGGGTCAAGTCAAGGCCCTGATGTTTGTCTTGCCGAGGACGCTTTCTTCCACCGGGATGGATTTTTGAGCAGCAACTGTCGTGAGAACTCCCTGATGCAGCATGGTGTCCGGAGCGTTATCGGGATGTTTCGACTCCCCCTCGTCCGCTTCGCGGATTCGGAGTCGCTCAACATGACAGGCGTGCGAGTGCTTGGCATGGGAATTGAGTCGCGGCTTGTGCAAGGGTGGAAGGAGTGTCAAAATCGCAAGATGTAGCGTTGCGTAAGGTCGGCAGGCACAATCAGTTGCTTGAGCGGCGAATTTGGCGAGTGAGCCTGCTCCCTGTAGCGGCTCTGGCTCACGTTTTCGTTTTATTTTCGCTGTGTTTTGTGGTATGATAAGTTGTTTAGTATTAATGGCTTGCAAATGATTGCCTAGGGCAGAAGGGTCTTAACAAAATCGGCGGTTGGAGTGGGTTTCGTGAGAACTCCCTGGATCGGCATTCATGAAGGCAACATTCTCGGGATGTTTCGACTCCTCCTCGTCCCGGCAAGGCCGGGATTCGGAGTCGCTCAACATGACAGGGCTAGAGGGGGCATGGTTCACGCGAAAGTTATCCATTGGGAAGAATCGAGTAAGTCCTTTAGAGCTTGGGATGAACAGGGAGGGGTGGAAAGGATCGGGTGATCTGGTGATCGGGGCATCTGGTGATTCGGAAAGCAAAGGCCCCGCAGCCGAGGGCGGCTGCGCTCCACGAACCCTGAGGTTTTGTGACGGGCGACACACTAGTCTTCAGCTCCAAATATTGATAATAGTTACAGTTGGAATGAGGTAATCCGTTGGACATTAATCCGCTGAACATTAATCCGTTGAACATTAATCCGTTGAACGTTAATCCGTTGAACATGAAGATCATTAGAAACAAGATCGCCAGAAAGACGACCAGCAGAAGCGCGTGGCACCTGAGCACGGCCCTGGCCATTGCAATTCTTGCCGGCATGTTCGCCGTCCACGCGCAGAACTCCGCCGCAAAAGACCAACATTATCTGGACGACGTGAGAGCCTTGGCTTCGCCCGACATGGAAGGCCGCGGAGACGGGACCAAGGGACTCACGCGCGCCGAACATTTGATTGTCCAGCGCTACAAGAGCCTGGGTCTGGAACCGGCAGGAAACGACGGTTACTTGCAGCCTTTCTCGGTGGTGACCGGAGCACAAATCAAGGGCGACAACCACGTCCATGTGCAAAGCCCGCAGGGCAAAGCTGAACTGAAGCTGAAAGAAGAGTGTGTGCCGATCAGCTTTTCGTCGTCCGGACTGGCCGCCGGCACGATGATCTTTGCCGGCTACGGCGCTTCCGCCAGCGAATTCTCTTACGACGATTACGCCGGCATTGACGTAAAAGACAAGATCGTTCTAGTGCTAAGCGGCGAGCCGACAAGCTTTACCACCAAAGGCGGATCAACCCCACATGCGAGCCTGGTGACCAAAGCCATCAACGCGCGCAATCACGGAGCCAAGGCGCTGGTGCTGGTGCACGGAAAACTCATGCCCGGCGAAGAAGACTTACTGCAACGCTTTGGCAGCGAGAGCGGCCCGGTGGACGCCGGCATCCTGCTGCTACAGGTAAAAAACGCCGCAGCCGATCAATGGTTTCAGTCGGCGGGTAAAACCCTGGCCGGGGTTCAGGAACAGATCAACACCTCCGAGAAGCCTGCTTCCTTTGCGTTCGCTGACGACCTGCATGTTGCATTGAGCGTAAGCATTCAGCACACGCATGCCACGGTAAACAACGTTCTAGCGTATCTGCCGGGCCTGACCGACGAATACGTTATCGTTGGCGCGCACTACGATCATCTGGGCTACGGCGGCGAACACTCGCTGGCGCCGGACATGACAGGGCAGATCCATCCGGGCGCGGACGACAATGCTTCCGGAACTGCCGGCGTGCTGGAGCTGGCGCGGCAGTTTGTGGCGCTGCAAAGCAAAACGAAAACCAAATTGAAACGCGGCGTTCTGTTTATGAACTTTGCCGGCGAGGAACTGGGCTTGCTGGGCTCAGAAGCCTGGGTGGCGGCCCCAACCAAGCCGTTGGATAAAGCCGTGGCCATGCTCAACATGGACATGATTGGCCGCATCAAGGACGACAAGGTGTACATCGGCGGCGTGGGCACGGGGTCAACGTTCAAGGCCTATCTTGATCAGGAAGACAAGAAAGTCCCGCTGAAGTTTGAATACTCGCAAGGCGGTCCGGCATCGAGCGATCACACGTCGTTTATTGTGAAGAAAATTCCTTCACTCTTCTTTTTCTCGGGATTGCATGCCGACTATCACAAACCATCCGACACATGGGACAAGATCAATGCGCCTTCAGCGCTAAAGCTGCTGGAGCTCATCGCCAGTGTGACGAACGATCTGGACGCAGCGGACGACCGTCCCGCGTTTCAAGCAGTGGTGGAACCTAAACCACTCGGCGGCGGGAGCGGTGGCGGATATGGACCGTACTTTGGCTCGATCCCTGATTTCGCCGAGATACCCAACGGCGTTAAATTCTCTGACGTGCGTGCCGGCTCTCCAGCGGCCAAAGCCGGGCTCAAGGGCGGAGACATCCTGATCCAGTTCGGCGACAAACCCATCAAGAACCTTTACGACTTTACCGATGCGCTGCGGCGCAGCAAGATTGGCGACGTGGTGGAAGTGAAGTTCCTGCGCGACGGAAAAGAACAGTCGGCGACGGTGACACTGGAACAGCGGAGATGAAGCTGGCCGTTGTGACGAGCCGAACGAATCTCACCACGGAGGCACGGGAACGCGGAGAACAACAAGAAAAATGAGGGCTTGTGAGAACTCCCTGAAGCTGTATGAATGAAAGAAACATTTTCGGGATGTTTCGACTTTCCCTCATCCGCCGAGCGAACTCGGAGATCGCTCAACATGACAGGGGTTAAGAGTTTCGTTAAAGACATAAAGCGGCACGCGAGCGTCGCTGAGTATTTGCTACAGCTCATCCGCTTGCGCGGACTCGGCGAATCGCTCAACATGACAAAGGTTAAGAGTGTGGATGAAGAGTTGCGTCAGAGATTGTGGAACGGCGTTTGTTCTTGCAGGTTTGTTATTCTTAGTCCGACTTTCTTATGACAAAAACGAAAACGCTTGTCGCTTTTTACGTAGTGTTCACCATGGGCGCGGCTTTCGCGCAGACACAGCCTGCCTCCCCGTCGGCAACTGATCCGCTGGCTTATCCTGGCGAAAAGCATCTCAAGAACATTCGCCAGCTGACTTTCGGCGGACAGAATGCCGAAGCCTATTTCTCCGCCGACGATAAATACCTGATCTTCCAACATCAGGGCGATGGCGTGGCCTGCGACCAGATTTACACCATTCCGGTCGACACGCCGGACGGCAAACCCGCCACTCCGAAATTGGTCAGCACCGGCAAAGGCCGCACCACGTGCAGTTACTTCTTCCCCGCCGGCGACCGTATTTTGTTTTCGTCCACGCATGCGGCGGGGCCGGATTGTCCGCCGAAGCCGGATTATTCCAAGGGCTACGTGTGGCCGGTGTATGACAGTTACGACATTTACACCGCCAAGCCGGACGGCAGCGACCTGAAGCGGCTTACCAACACTCCGGGCTATGACGCGGAAGCCACGATCACGCGTGACGGCAAAAAGATTGCCTTCACTTCCATGCGCAATGGCGATCTGGACATCTATGTAATGAATGCCGATGGCACGCATGTGAAGCAGCTCACGCACGAACTGGGCTACGATGGCGGTCCATTCTGGTCGTATGACGGAAAGAAGATTGCCTATCGCGCCGAGCATCCCAAAACGCCGAAAGAAGCCGAAGACTACAAAGCGCTGCTGAAGGACGGCAAGATCAAGCCAGGCAACCTGGAAATCTGGGTGATGGACGCTGACGGCAAGAACAAACACCAGATCACGCACAACGGCGCGGCAAATTTTGCTCCGTACTTCACGCCGGACGGCAAACGCATTATCTTTGCCACCAACCTGGCGGACACCAAGAGCGCCCGCGGTTTTGATCTCTATATCATCAACGTGGATGGGACCAACGAAGAGCGCGTCACGTTCTATCCGGACTTTGACTCGTTCCCCATGTTCAGTTCGGACGGCAAGAAGATTGTCTGGGCATCAAA
>JANXPR010000107.1 GCA_025357215.1 Acidobacteriaceae bacterium
CAGCGCCAGCGCCATCACCACGGTGAACGTGGAAGCCGGAACCCCGCCGGTGCCCACGGCGCAAAAGCTCAGCGAACTGGACTTCAAACCCAACAGCGCTTACGTGGACAACCGCTCCAAGGCGATCTTGGATGACGTGGCCCTCAAGATGGAACAAGACCCGGCGAGCAACGTGATGCTGTCAGGCTCGTCAGAAGAGTTGGAACCGCCCCGCTTGGCAACCCAGCGCGCGGACAATTCCAAGACGTATTTGACCAAATCGAAAGGCATTGACGGCCAGCGCATCCAAACGAAGGCCGGAGGCACAGGCCGCAAAGTGGAAGTCTGGACACTGCCGGCGGGAGCAACCACTCCGGCGCCCGCGCCAGAACCACCGAAATAAATTGTTCGACTAACCCGCCGCAGTTTTTTTGATCGCCGCCCGGAGAAATTTCCTGGCGGCGATTTTGCTTCCGGCGAATTCCCCTTTTACAGATCCTCTGCGCTCTCTGTCCTCATGTGGTAATGGGCTTCGGGCTTGACTCTACCCTGTATGATGTTGCGCAAAGAAACTTAAGAAGGTGATGCTACTTTGGCGTTGTTTGGTATGCGGTCAGCAACCTTGGCTGCATACCTGCACTCATATTCCATTTGAAGGTGTGGGATCTGGAGTCAGCCCGGCTTTCATCTTGCGAGTACAGGTCTAAGCGGTTTGGAGCGTAGCGACCAGAAGTATAAAGGAAAAAGGCGAGGCCGATTTGCGCGCCGAGCCTGCTGCGCCAGGGCGGGCAGCTCTCTTCTGGTGAATCGCTCTTGAAGCGGCTTGGAGCGTAGCGACCAGAATCATAAAGGAAAAAGGCGAGGCCGACTTGCGCGCCGAGCCCGCTGCGCCAGGGCGGGCAGCTCTCTTCTGGTGAATCGCTCTTGAAGCGGTTTGGAGCGTAGCGACAATATAGACGCCGTTAACAATTATTTACAAAAGCTTTCCCTAAAAAACACGGCAATCGCGTCAAATAGTTAAGTTGGCTTTGAGTGATCGCCTTCCAAGCAGAGAGTTTTTCAGCAAGAACCTCCAGGAAACTGCGGGTGACCCATCTCACGCTGAAAATAGGATTACCCACTCTGATAAAGTATTAGGCTTTGCGATCCTGCCCCTTGAGAGGACAGAAGAGGATACGGATGTTGAAACTGATGCCCACGAAGCCGTTAACTCGGATTTTGCGACCTTTGGAGTTAACGCCGAAAGAATCGAGATCGAAAGCCTTGCCGGCCGCCGGCAGCCGCGCGGTCTGGACGGTGCTGATCTTGGCGATGTCAATGTTTTGGCTCGCCGGCTGTGGAAATTCTCCTGATCCGCAAGCAGCAAGCAAGGGCGGCGCCGCGAAGAAAGGCGGAGGCCGCATGGGCCCGCAAGCCATATCCGTGGCCGTGGCTAAAGCTGAAGTACGTGACATGCCGGTTTACCTGAACGGTCTGGGCTCAGTGGACGCGTTCAATACCGTGGTGGTGAAGAGCCGCATTGACGGCCAGATCGTGCAGATCGCTTTCCGTGAAGGCCAGGAAGTAAAACAAGGCGACCTGTTGGTGGTGATCGATCAGCGTCCCTACCAGGTTGCGCTCCAGCAAGCGGAAGCCACGCTGTTCAAGGACCAGTCTTCGCTCAAAGACGCCAAGCTCAACCTGCAGCGCTTTCAGGAACTGTATAAAGACGGCGTAATTCCCAAGCAGCAAATGGATACGCAAGATTCTCTCGTGGGCCAGCTTGATGGCGCCGTGCGCGCCGACCAGGCCCAGATTGATACCGTAAAGCTCAACCTGAACTACGCGCGCATCACCGCTCCGGTGAGTGGACGCGTGGGTTTGCGCCAGGTGGACATCGGCAACATGGTTCATGCATCGGACCCCACGGGCATGCTGGTGATTACCCAACTGCAACCTATCGCCGTGGTGTTCACTTTGCCGGAAGATAATCTTCCCGCCGTCTCCAAGCGGCTGCACGCTGGAACTTTGGAAGCCGTTGCGTACAGTCGCGACGACCAGACCAAGTTGGCCACCGGTAAGTTGCTGACCATTGACAACCAGATTGATCAGACCACCGGTACGGGAAAGCTCAAAGCGGTTTTCGATAACCGCGACAACGCGCTCTGGCCGCAACAGTTCGTCAACGTCCACTTGCTGTTGGAAACGCGCAAAAACAATACAGTAGTGCCGGTCGCGGCCATTCAACGTGGCCCGCAAGGAACCTATGTGTTCGCGTTAAAGCCCGACAAGACCGTGGAGCTGCGTCCGGTAACCGTGTCGTTTAACGAAGGAAGTTTTTCTTCCATCAGCATGGGCCTGAATCCTGGCGACCAAGTAATCACTGACGGCCAGGACAAACTGCAAAACGGCAGCCAGGTGGACGTCCGCGGTGGCGGTGACGGCAGTGCAAGCCAGAGTCCAGGCGCCGGCAACGGTCCCGGGAGCGGCGTGCCTGGCGCGCCCGCCGGTGGCGAACGCAAGAAGCGGCCAGACGCGGCGCAACCCAAATAAAGCGAGTTTGTTAAAGACCTGAATATGTCCAACGGCGGTCCATCTCGCTTATTTATCCTTCGTCCCGTAGCCACGTCACTGCTGATGATCGCAGTGTTGCTGGTGGGCGCGGTGGCGTATCGTCAGCTACCGGTTTCGGCGTTGCCCCAGGTCGATTACCCCACCATCCAGGTCACCACGTTTTATCCCGGCGCGGCGCCGGAGGTGATCGCATCTTCGGTGACCGCTCCGATGGAGCGCCAGTTCGGACAAGTCCCCGGCCTCGCGCAGATGACGTCCACCAGTTCGTTCGGTAGTTCGGTCATCACGCTGCAGTTCACGCTGGAACAGAACATCGATGTGGCTGAGCAGGAAGTGCAGGCGGCCATCAACGCTTCGGCCACGTTTCTGCCGCTCAACCTGCCGAATCCTCCGATTTACAGCAAGGTAAACCCCGCGGATTCGCCGATCCTTACGCTGGCGTTAACGTCAGACAGTTTGCCGCTGACCAAGCTTGAAGATCTTGCGGATACCACGCTGGCGCAGAAAATTTCTCAGCTCACCGGCGTCGGCCTGGTTTCCATCAGCGGCGGACAGCGCCCAGCCGTCCGCATTCAGGCCAATCCTTCCGCGCTGGCTTCTTACGGGCTGAGTCTGGAAGACATTCGCACCACGCTGGGCCAGGCCAACGTCGATCAGGCCAAGGGCATCCTGGAAAGCAAGCGCCAGGCTTTCACCATCAACAGTAATGACCAGTTGGTTTCCGGTAACGATTACAAGAGCGTGATCGTGGCCTATCGCAACGGCAATCCGGTGCGCCTGAGTGATGTGGCCAACGTGATTGACGGCGCGGAGAACACCAAACTCGCGGCCTGGATGGGCACTGGCGTTAACACGCCAAATGGCGCGGTGCTGTCGCCGGCGGTCATCGTAAACATTCAGCGCCAGCCGGGCGCTAACATTATTCAGGTCGTTGACCGTGTCAAGAGTTCGCTGGACCGGCTGAAAGCCACGCTGCCTTCTTCAGTAAAAATGCAGGTGCTTACCGACCGCACGGAAACCATCCGCGCTTCCGTTCAGGACGTCCAATTTGAATTGATGTTGACCGTTGCCCTCGTTGTGATGGTCATCTTCTTGTTCCTGCGGAATTTCGCAGCCACGATTATTCCTAGCGTGGCGGTACCGCTCTCCATCGTCGGCACGTTCGGCGTAATGTACCTGCTGGGCTATAGCCTGGACAATCTTTCACTCATGGCGCTCACCATCTCCACCGGGTTCGTGGTGGATGACGCCATTGTGATGATCGAAAACATCGACCGCTTTCTGGAAGAAGGCTTTTCCCCGATGGAAGCCGCCCTCAAAGGATCCGGTCAGATCGGCTTCACGATTATTTCGTTGACGGTTTCGC
>JANXPR010000257.1 GCA_025357215.1 Acidobacteriaceae bacterium
TTCGTTCCTGGTGTGTTTATCTTCTGAGGCATGGCAACGGGCTGCTTGCCCTGCGCTTTCTGTTCTTTCTCGCGCTGTGCCACCTGTTCATCCGTTGTTTTCTGGGCCAAAGCCATGGCCGCTTCGTCTCTCGTCAAGTGGCAGGCGTCACACACGTCTACCTTCTTGCCCTTGTACTCCGTCATGCGCACCAGCTTGTCGCGCTCAGAAGAATGGTTCTCATGGCACGTAAGACAGGAAATTTTTTCGCCCGGCTTAAGCAGATTCGGATCGTCGGCAACGCGGTGCGTCCCCATGGGATGGCCGAAGCGCAGCGTCGGATCAAGATTGATCTTGGGAATGGCTTGAAATTCGTCCTGCGTAAATTCGTGCGCCGTCTTGAATAGCGCCACCGCTCCGGCGGTACGGCGTTCCTGATGGCACTCCAGGCAAAGCTTGTTGCCGTCTGCGCGGAGCTGCTTGTCAAAGTCGCTCACGTGCGGATCGTGGCAAACCACGCAGCCGCCTTTGTCATACGGTCCGTGGAGACTCGCGGCCTTGGATTTTTCGTGGCAGGTAAAACAGAGTTCTTCACTCGGAGAGATCAGATCAACGTTGGTGGTGTCCTTGTCCACCACTTTCACTTCATGGCAAGTGCTGCAGCCCATGGAAATGGCGGTGTGCACATGCGGGGCCTTGGTTTTGTCTTCGTGACACTCCAGACATTTGGCGGCGTCCGTGTTCTTTTCCAGCGGTACTGGATGCTCGCCGGCGCGAGCCCGAGCTGCAAATACCGCGATGAGAATCAGCGTGAAGAGCAGCGACCTCGCGGACCTTGCAATCACAGTATTTCCCCCTAGACAACGAGCCCGTAAACAATGGAGGAGGAACCTGGTTTCCGGTTAGGCGCTTCTTATTTCTTCGTTCACCGGATGTATTTGATAAATGATTGCTTAACTTGCAGTTCCACCCCGAGCCATTGTTTTGTTCACTCGCTGTTCATCGCCCTGCAAATCTAAAGGGCGACTTAATTTGCAATTCTTCATCTTTGAGTATCAAAGTAACTGTGACTCGGGTCACGGATGGCTGTGACAAAGCTGATGTGACGCTCTCAGGAATCTAAGGCGGAGAGCTTAGTGTGGTGAAAAGATTTGCAGACGAAAACAATTGCCAGAATTGCCAAGATTGGCAAGATCGCCGAGATTGAGAAGAACGGGTAAATCGGCCGTGTTTTTCGAACGCAGCGTGATTTCCGAATCGGCGCCGCGCATCGGGCCGCTGGATCATCAGAAGGAACCGCTGCGTTTGCGGGATCAAGGCCGGTCGGGGGAAAGCTGGAAGTTGGCCAATGTCCAACTTCCGCATTGCGTCGGAAACAATTTTCGCTTATAATTCGCTATCCTTAAAAACGTAGAGAACCTGTGGAGCTTGCGCCGGTGCAGAAGGCGGAAGCGGGATGGCTCTTTGACAACTCAAGCAATTAGCACTGGCAATTGACAGCTAGCCGTGCGTCTTGGCCATTAACCAAGTAGTAAAGACAGGCTTAGATGATGGCCTCTGCATCAAGGCAAATCATCCCCGAAATATGGGGGATGATCTCCGGGGATGACTTGAGCTAAGTCCATATTTTCCGGGGATGACCGGGGAGGGGTTGGCATACGGGGTGAGGTTAACTTGGTGGTTAACGAAATGGCAAAAGGTGATGGGTGGTGGGTGAGATCAGCGGCGGAGAAAGACCCTACCGCGGATTTGCGCGGATGGACGCGGATCAAGGGATTTGATCAGGTGACCGGGCGTAACTCCCGTAGATCGGACTGGTACCGATTATCCCTTACAATGAACCATGGTGAAACCTTCCATCCGTTTGCTGGCCGTGGATATTGACGGCACCCTGACTGACTCCCATTTCAAGATTTCCGCGCGCAACATTGCCGCCTTGCGGGCCGCGCACGAAGCAGGAGTGCAGATCATGCTGGCTACCGGACGTCGCCATGACTACGCCATGCCCGTGGCCAAAGAGGTGGGTGTTCCGTTGTGCCTGGCTACGTCCAATGGCGCGTTGATTCGCTCGTCAGAAGGCGAAACGTTTTACACGGACCGTTTGCCGGCCGCGACGGCGCGCAAACTCATCGCGCACATGGACGAATTTCGCGGACACGCCGTGCTGACCTTTGATCGCGCCGGACACGATGCCCTGGTCCTGGAACGTCTGGACGAACTGACGCAAAGCGTCTCGCGCTGGCTGGAAGTGAACAAGCCGAACATTCATCGCGTGTCACCGCTGGAGAGCGCGCTGGATCACAACGAAGATCCCATCCAGGCCATGTATTGCGGCCGCGTGGCCCGCATGGAAGAAGCCCAGCAGCGGCTTGCCGGATCTGACTTCCTTGGCGAAATCACCATTCTGCGCACGCAATATGACCATCGCGACCTGTCGATCCTGGACATCCTGAACCAGGGATGTTCCAAAGGTCACGCCGTCCGGCGGTGGGCCGAGGAACACAACATTCCCCGGGGGCAGATCATGGCCATTGGGGACAATTATAACGACCTGGAAATGCTTGAATTTGCAGGACTTCCGGTGGTTATGGGCAATGCCTCGGACGACCTGAAGCAACCCGGCTGGCACGTGACCACCTCGAATGAGGAAAGCGGCGTGGCCCAGGCCGTGGAAGAAATTTTAGGGCTGGCATTGCGCACATAGTTCGGCCACAATAAAGGTCTTTGGTTGTTTGGGGAAATTTGCAAGTCGCTGCGGTAGCCGCGTTCTTGAATTTATGAGGTTCTATAAGCCATTTGCGATTGCGGCCGTGTTGCTGGCCGCGCAACTCTCCGCCTACGCGGGCGAGATTGCCGTGCTGCGCAACGGCTTCTCCATCCCTTTTGTGCGCAAGGAAGAACACAAGACCACGACGCGGCTGTTTACCGCCACGGGATTCATCGACGTGCCGACAGCCGACATCGTCGCGTTTGAAAAAGAAGACTTGCCTGTGGCTCCGCCAGTGGCGTCAACTACGACGCAAGCGAACGCCGATACGACTTCAGAAGCAACCCGTTCCGCAACAATGCAAAGCCCCGTCAGCGCGCAACTGATGTCCGAGAGCAACGCGACGAATGCCGCCAGCGTGCCCACATCGACTGCCGCGGCAAAGCCAGTCGATATCGATCAGGCAGTTCGCGAAGCCAGCAGCAAGCACCAGCTTGATCCGGACTTCGTAACGAGCGTGATCAAAGCGGAGAGCAACTTCCATCCACATGCGGTCTCGCCAAAAGGCGCGCAAGGCCTGATGCAGTTGATGCCGCAAACGGCTTCGAAACTCGGCGTGGCCGATCCGTTTGATCCCAAAGCCAACATTGAAGCTGGCACCGCGCACTTGAGCGCGTTGATGGACCTGTATCACAATGACGCGATCAAGGCCCTGGCTGCTTACAACGCGGGCGCGCATCGCGTGGACCAATATCACGGCGTGCCGCCGTATCGTGAGACTCGAGCTTACGTAGCCAAGATCGTCCGCGACTTCAACGCCAAGAAACGCGCGGAAGCGAAAGCCAACGCTGCGAAGGCTCCGGCCAAGACGACGGCGACGAAAGCCTCGGGAACAAACGCTACGAATACCAAGGCATCTGCAGCAAGTGCGAAGGCCGCATCACCTAAAAGTGCGACCAAGAAGAAGGCAACTCCGGGGCAACAGGAAGCCGCCGTCGTAAAGACCAATAAGCCTGCCTAAAACGGCTCCATTTACAATTGAAACAGTTTAAGCATCCGATGCAATCCTGCTGTGCGTTTGTATAGGCTTTGGAAGACGTCGCCATTTCTAAATGAAGAAGAAAATTATCATTACCGTTGCGCTGCTGGCGTTGGCTGTACTGATCTATCTCCAGTTCAAGGCATGGCGAACCTTTGACTGGCACTCATTCTTTCAGCAGACCGAAGGCGTGAATCTTGGCCTGATCGCGCTGGGCGTGGCCATCATCCATTTTGACTACTACTTGCGCGCGCTGCGGTGGAAGATTCTGTTGCGTCCCGTGTGCCAGACCAAAGCCACCACGTTGCTGGCGCCTACCATGATCGGCTTTACAGGCATGGCGCTTCTGGGACGGCCCGGCGAGTTCATTCGCCCGTTTCTGATCGGGAAAAAAGTTAAGCTCACCATGTCGTCGCAACTTGCGGTGTGGGTCGTCGAACGGTTGTTTGACGTCGGCGCGTTTGCCACCATTATGGCGGTAAATATATTGATTTCTCCCGGCCTCAAGGATTTGCCCGGCTTTGCTGGCGGTGCGGGCCGCAAGATGTTTGGCGTTCATGTATCGGCATTCAGTCTTTTTCAGGGATTCAGTTTGGCGCTTCTGGTCGGCGTATTGTTTGCTTCTTTTTTCGCGTTTCGTGTGCGCAGAAATCCGGCGCGCGTTTCCGGATTCACTGAACGTTTGTTCAAGCCCATCTCGCCCAAGTTCGCTCGAGGCCTGGCCCAGCGCGTTCACACTTTCGGCGAAGGACTCAACACCATCCAAGACGCCAAGTCCTTCTTCCAGGCTTTTGGCCTTTCCCTGTTCTTGTGGATCACCATAGGCGCCACCTATGTGTGCGTAATGCACGCTTACGCCGGAGAAGGTTCGCTAACGATCTCTCAGGCATTGCTGCTCACGGGAGCCAGCGTGGCTGGTGGCACGCTGCAACTTCCCATGGTCGGCGGCGGATCGCAGTTGGCCACGATCGGCACCCTCGTCGGCATCTTCCACTTCACCAAAGAACTGGCCATCAGTTGCGGCATCATGCTGTGGTTGGTCACGTTTATGTCGGTCATCCCCGCGGGGCTGATCCTGGCGCACTTTGAGCGCGTCTCGTTTACCAAGCTGGAAGCGGAAAGCAAAGTAGAAGAGGAAAAAGCGCTGGCGAAAACCAACACGGAGGCCTAAACCGGAGTAACTTCAAGCTCGGCGAACCTCCCTGCTACAATAAAGCCACGTATCTTTAAGATAAAACACAAGATAAAACACAAGATAAAAATCTAGATCGAGTTACGTAAGCATCCATGAAATGTCCTTTTTGCGGGTTTGAGAATGACAAAGTGGTGGACTCGCGTGAGAGCAAGGAAGGCGAGTCCATACGCCGCCGCCGCGAGTGCATGAAGTGCGATTTCCGCTTC
>JANXPR010000145.1 GCA_025357215.1 Acidobacteriaceae bacterium
ACCTTGCAACGTGGAGACAAAGCGCAGCCGGGATTTCTGGGAGCAACAATAGAAATGGAGCGGCTGAACGCTAAGGCGCCCGGCACTAAATCCAAGCCGTAAAGATGGCGCTAATCCTGGAAGGTGAAAGCCGCTTTGATCTTGCCGACTTCAATCACGTCACCCGCGGACAGTTCTTTTTGCGTGTGCAGATCTTCGCCGTTGATTTTCAGCTTCACTTTGGTTTCGGCTGGCGCAATGAAGTATTTGTTGTCGCGCTTGCTGATCAACGCGGCTGAGTTAGGCGCAAAAAAACCTTTCAGCCGGATTGACGCCATGGACGACTTGCCGATCATGGTCATCTTGCCCGTAAGCACGTAGCGTGGCTGGTCAGTCTTTCCTTCCAGCACATTCAGCAAGCCGATCTTCTCCTTGATTGGCACCCCGGACGCCGTCATCACCTGCGGAGCTGAGTTCTTTCCCAGCAGGTCCTGGGCTTGCTTGGTGTCGAGCATCACGGTGGCGTCAAGTTTGGGAGTGGCCGGGCCTACTTTTGCGGCGATGGCCGCCACCGGTCCCGGACCTTCATTCTTGAATTCAATTTCATGCTTGCCGATCTTCAATACATCGCAATGGCGCAGCTTGGTCTTTTCCACGCGCTCGTTGTTCACGAACGTCCCGTTCAGGGATTGCAGGTCTTCCACCTCGTAGTGGTCTTGCTCCCACGAAATTTTCGCGTGATGTCCGGAGACGGCGAGATTATCAATACGCACCGTGTTGTCCGGCAGGCGGCCAATGGTGGCCGCGGCCTGGGTAAGAGAAATTTCCTGCAGAACGGAATCGTTGAACTTTAAATAGAGTTTTGCCATTGCTGGTCTCCGGAAAATAGCTTGCTGAATAAGCCTTTGTACCATGGCCGCTCCACCATGCGCAGGAGCAGGCAAGTAATATTGTCGTCACCGCCACGGTCTTTGGCGGCCTGTATCAGAGCGTTGCACGCCAGCTTCAGGTCGGGGGCGGTTTTTACTATGTTGAGAATCTCCTGGTCATCCACGTACCGCGTTAACCCGTCAGACGTCATCAGGATCGTGTCGCCCGACACGGCGACAAGTTCTTCAATGTCCGGTTCCACTTCTTCTTCAGACCCCAGCGCCCGCAGAATCACGTTCTGCAGTTCAGACTTCTGCGCCTGCTCGCGCGTGATG
>JANXPR010000171.1 GCA_025357215.1 Acidobacteriaceae bacterium
CATTCTTTACCGTCTGCGAGCTTTCTTCCGCCGCAACATTGTGGACGCCGAAATGGATGACGAACTCCGCTTCCACTTTGAACGCGAAGTGGAGAAACATATGCAGTCTGGCTTGACGCGCGAACAGGCGGTCTACCAGACGCGGCTGCACTTCGGCGGCCCGGAACAAGTGAAAGATGAATGCCGGGAGGCGCGCGGCGTGCAGTTCTTCGAAACGACGCTGCAAGACATCCGTTACGGACTTCGCGCCCTGCGCAAATCTCCGGGCTTGCCCCTGGTTGCAGTCCTGACCCTGGCCCTGGGCATTGGAATCAACACCTGGGGCTTCAACATCATGAAGCAGTGGGTGATCCAGGCCGCGGCATTTGCTGAAGGCGATCGCCTCATGGTGGTGTGGGAGAAGAACGTAAAGAAGGGCTGGCTCATGGAGGCGTCAGCGCCTGACTTCCTTGATTGGCGGGAGCAGAACCACGAGTTCGAAAACCTTGTGGCTTGGACGACGCGTGAATTTAATTTCACGGGAACAGAAACTCCGCAGCGTGTTTTGGGAGGACGCATCAGCCCGGATTTCTTTCGCATGTTGAAGGTAACTCCCGTTCTGGGCCGCGACTTCCGCTCTGAAGAAGAACGCCCCGGCCTGGGGAACGTGGCCATGATCAGCGAAGGCATGTGGCATGAGCGTTTCAACGGCGACCCCGGCGCGATCGGCAAGTCCTTTCTCATGGACGGGGAGCCTTACACGGTGATCGGCGTGACTCCGGATGACTTTCACCTGACGCTGATGGGACGAGTGAACGTGTGGGTGCCTCTGGTGTTCACCGACAAAGAACGCGCCGACCGCGCGACGGGCTGGCTCACCGTAATCGGCCGGCTGAAACCCGGAGTGAAAGAAGCTACTGCCTTTCAATCGTTGAGCGCTATTGCCGCCAATCTGGAAAAACAGTTTCCGGAGTCCAACGCGGATTCCGGAATCGCGCTAAACAGCCTGGCCAAAGAAATTGGAAGACACACCGGCGAACAAGGAATCTACACCGGCTTTGTGCTGGGCATTTGCATTTTGTTGATCAGTTGCTCCAACATCGCCGGCATCTACCTGGCGCGCGCTTTGTCGCGGCGCAAAGAAATGACCATGCGTCTGGCGTTGGGCGCACAAAAGATGCGACTGGCCCGCCAACTCCTTACGGAAAACCTGGTGCTCTTGCCTCCGGCCGTGGCTCTGGGCCTTGAATTCGCCGTGCTGGGTGGAAAGTGGACCACCGCAGCCATCCCTTTCGAAAACCGCGGCTACCTGCCGAACTACGGCCGGATATCCATGGACTACGCCACGTTCGTATACGCGGCGGGGATCGCGCTTTTCAGCGTGCTACTGTTTTCCCTGGCGCCGATGCTGGAAAGCCGCAAGCTGGACCTGACAGGTGTCCTCAAGGAATCCGCAGGCTCGGTGAGCATGGAAGGTCGGCGGCTGCGTAAAGCGCTGGTAGTGGCGGAAATCGTTCTAGCCATGGTGGTCCTGGTGCCTGCCGGACTGGTGTCAAAGTCACTGGTTAACATCTACAACGAGGATCCGGGCTTCAACGCCGAGCACGTGCTGGTAGCGCGAACCAGCCTTCCGGCAATCCACTACAAAGAGCAGAGCCAGATTCTTGGATTCTACGAACAGGTGCTGGCAAAGGTGCAGACCCTGCCGCAAGTCCAAGTAGCGGCTTTGGGCCAGTTCACTCCGTTCGGACACGCGTACGGCGGCGCGGAATTAACGCTGGAAGGGCGTCCCACGCCGAAACCAAGTGACATTCCTTCCACACGATTGAACGCCGCCGGCCCGGAGTACATGGCTGCTCTGGGATTGCGCCTGGTTCGCGGCAGGTTCATCGGCAATCAGGACGGACGAGACACCCTTCCGGTGATTGTGGTGAACGAGACGCTGGTGCGCCGCCTGTTCCCGCAGGAAGATCCTCTGGGACACAGAATGCGTTTGGGGCGCGATGACAACAACTGGCGCACGATTGTAGGAATCGTGAACGATATCAAAATCGGTAACCTGGCCGAAGAGGCACGCAACCAGAGCTATGTTCCATTCGTGCAAATGCCCAGCCGGTCCGCCGCGCTGGTGATCCGGTCGACGGCGTCACCCGCGGCCTTGGCCACCGCGGTCCGCGCGGCAGTGTGGGCGGTAGACAAGGACCAGCCGGTTTCCGAAATCGATACCCTGCAACAGCACATCAGCGACGAAGAAGCACCCTTCCGCATTTTTGCCGAGACGATAGGAGTCTCCGCCCTGCTGGCCCTGTTCCTGGCGGCAATCGGCATCTACGGCGTGATGGCTTACCTGGTGGCGAGCCGCACCCGCGAAATCGGAATCCGCATGGCCTGCGGCGCGCGCGGCAACACTATTTTGTGGCTGGTGCTGAAAGGCAACATGAAGCTGGTGTTGACGGGGATTTCGCTTGGGCTATTGTTCTCCTGGGGGATAGCCCGGTTGCTCTCCAGTATGCTGTGGCGCGTAAGCACCAACGATCCAGCAACCTACATTGTGGCCGTGCTCGTACTGGTGGCCGCGATTTTGCTTGCCAGTCTGGTTCCGCTGCGTCGCGCCGCCCGCGTTGATCCCATGATCGTGCTGCGCTACGAGTGAGCTAAGCGCATTACTTTTTCGGCGCCCTCACCCACGGTTCGCCGTCGCGAATGATGCTGAGCGTAGCCGGGTTGGCCGCCGGTGGCAGAAACGTCATGACGGTGGAACCGTCAATCGCTTTTTGAATATTGAGGAAGCGGTAACGCACCACGTGGTTGTGACCCTTGAAGACGACAAACTGCGACTCAAATTGCACCACGCCGCTGTCGTCATCATGCGTGATGCCGTTGTTCACCATCCCGGACATCTTGTAAGTAAAGCTGCCGTCGGCGGCAATCGTATATCCCGCTCCATAAAAGCTGTTCGACGTACCCTGGTACTGCCCGGTGGAAGTACTGTAGAAGCTCAAACTGCTGCCCGCTCCGCTGGTCCAATGTCCGACCATGTCTGCGACTGTGATACTGGTTTTGATAGGTTCGGCTTTCGCGGGCGACAGTCGGATACTGCCCAGAAGAGCGTTGGCGATGTACTCCTGAGAGTTCAGCACCAGTCCGTCATTGCTGATGCAGCGCACGGGGATGAAAGTCTTACCAGTCTCCAGCACATAGAGTCGGGTGTACTGTGCGCGGTTCATGCTGGTTCCGTCAGCTCTTTTCCCGGGATAACCGACGGTATGAGCAATGTCGAAATACGGTTTGGGCGGCGCGCCCTGGTACCCGCCCTGCGAGAGAACCAGCGTGTTCCATGCCGTCAGCAAGTCAACTTCGGCATTTCCGCTGGACGGCATGGGAGTAAACACGGCCATCATCCAAAAGTTGGTGCCAGCCTTGAGCGTCATCATGCCCCCGGCGGGCGAGCCGCTGTACGTCCAGCCTTCGGGGACGGCGAAAGACATGTCGCTGACCATCTGCACAGTTGAAGGTTGCGCTTGCGAAAAAGCCGGGGCTATTAAGAGGCACAAGGGTAGTAGGAAGGCCAGACGACGCATCGGGTAGAGTCCTCCGTCTTGCGAAGAAACTTTATCACCGTTTTTGCGCGGATGACACATGGGACAGCAAGAATCTTGAGCTGGTGAGCGGGTAGAATGTGACACGGTGAAGGCCATGCAGAAAATCGTCGATTTCATTCTGGAATTGGACAAGCTCAAGGGAATAACCCGGAAAGTCCGGCCGCTGGGGCTGGATCGCTTTGAGAATTCCGCGGAGCATAGCTGGCAACTAGCCATGCTGGCAGGATTACTCATGCCTTTTGCCGAGTCATCCATGGACAGCAACCGGGTCATACGCATGCTTCTGGTACACGACATCGGTGAAATCGATGCCGGAGACCGGATTGCCTATGCGGAAGAGGGCTGGGAAGAACACAGCGCAGCTGAGCTGGCAGGCGTCACGCGGATCTTTGGGATGTTACCAGAGAATCAAGGAGCGGAATTCCTCGGTCTGTGGCAGGAGTTTCAAGACGATGAAACTCCGGAAGCCCACTTTGCCCACGCCGTGGATCGCGCCATGCCAGTGCTTCTCAACCTGGCCAATGGCGGACAGACCTGGCAGGAAAACGGCATCAGCTATGAACGTGTAGTCCGCCGTGTTGCGCCGCCCATTCAGGCCGGGTGTCCGGCGCTGTGGAGCTATCTGCAGCCTCGTCTAGAAGAAGCCCAACGGAAAGGATTCTTCGGAGCTTGATAGTGCGACGTTTTCTTTCCGTACGCGCTCTGTAGGAAAATACTTGCATGACCTCAGTACGCATGGACAAATGGCTTTGGGCCGCCCGGTTCTTCAAGACCAGGTCCCTGGCGTCACGGGCGTGTGAAATCGGGCGAATCGAATCCAACGGTCAGCCCGCCAAGCCCGCGCGCGAGGTCAAAATCGGCGACATGCTGCGCATCACCAACGATGGCGGTGACTTTCAAGTGGAAGTCCTGTTGCTGAGCGAAGTCCGCGGCCCGGCCGCCGTGGCGCAAACTCTTTATCTCGAGACAGAAGAAAGCAAAACTTTGCGGTTGAAGGTCGCGGCCGAACGCAAAGCCATGATGAACTATGCTCCGGCGCCGGAAGGCAGACCGTCAAAGCGCGATAGAAGGAAGATTATTCAGTTTAGGGGAAGAGGTTAAGGAAAGGTGAACTCTCAGAGCTGAGCGAAAAGCCATTTCATGCATATTGCTGCGAAACGAAGCGACTGGACTCAGTCAGGCGGAATATCCTCTTGAGTACCTTCACTATGATGCTGTTTCGCGCCAGAATGAAAGCATCATCCTGCCAGTCGGAAAGGATGACAAAATGAACCTTTTTCTTGTTTAGACTGTTTTTGAAGTAGAAAGTCAGTTTGTCTTCGTCCTCCTTGATGCGTGAGTGAATCCAGACACCCTGCAATTGTGCGAGGTAGCATCGTTCGTTCAGTTTGTTTTCGACGCTCTTAAACAGGTCCTCAGGGTTGGGTGCGGTAGGCAGAATGTTGGTCGCGCTACTGTTTAGAGTAGGTATGATCTGCTTCAAGTGTTCCACAAAGCTCTTGTTGCGGTTCTTCACATCGAATAAGACATTGACCAACGTGCCAGTGACCTGCCAATCACAGGTTGTATTGCCAATTCCTCGTCCCAATATCTCGTAATGCGTCCGCAAATTGGCTTTGATGTCTCTCATTGGTCTCATTTCGAAGAGAACATCCGAATGCTTACCCCGGTCGGACAAACGTTGAAGAAAATTCAACAACTGGCCTCTCGTCAGCAGCTTGTCGGCGATCCTAACAGCTACGTACAGTTCGTGTACAGGTAAGTAAACGTTTGTTCCGACAACCATGGTTTGTTGCGGTAGTCTGTCGAATGGCAACCCATACTCATACCGCCACATGTTCGTCAATTTGTCGAACCAGACAGGCGCTTCCTTAACTGATTGTGGCAGTAGCTTAAGTAGCTCGATTGCGTAGGCTTTTTGATCGCCATACTTGGTGACGAGCCCGATGAAAGCTTCGTACAGAGTAGATTTGTCGCCGACTATTGCATCAGGAAGTTGGATCTTCACTATTTGACTCCACTTCAGATATCTCTTGCTTTCGCCTATTGTTCGATTATATCATATTTCGGTTTCGCCTAGTGCGGAGCTAGTAGTTTTTGATCTTTGACAAAAGAAGCAGTTGGCAAACTCAGCAATTGGCGACTGGCCTAAGGCGCGCCCAAAATACACCGAAAAAAGGCCCTCGACTGTCTTATGGCACTTCGGTCTTTAGTTTTCAATAGAAGTGCCATAGCCGGGTGGGAGGCTGTGGCCCTCAGCCGATTAGGATTGGGCTTGGGCCGTCCAAGCTCCGTCCAAGCTCCGTGCTTGGGCCGTCCAAGCTCGGTCCAAGCTCCGAGCATGGGCCGATTTTGGTAAGACCCTTTGTTTGCAACAAAAATTCGAAAAAATGACGGGGTGGGGGAAGAAATCGCCGGAATCGCCGGGATCGCGCGTCATCGCCGTGATCGGAAAAGCAAAGGCGATAAACCGCAGAGGACGCGGAGGTCGCAGAGGAAAACCAAAGTTGTCCAGAATGGGCGGGATCGATATGAGCCTTTGCCAAAGAGTCTGGTGAGAACTCCCTGGTGCAAGCATTGGCGTGACGAACTTTGTCGGGATGTTTCGACTTCTCCTCGTCCCGGCAAGCCGGGATTCGGAGTCGCTCAACATGACAGGGGTTGGGGAGTGAGGTTGAAGGTGGACAGATTGTGGAAATATCAGTAGATGCAGCATAAGGGAGATTGCCATAATCGCCGAAATTGCCAAAATTGAAAATTGAAAGGCAAAACCGCTCTACCGCAACGAGCGCAAAGGTCGCAAAGAAAAGACAGAGTTGTCCTAGACCAAGCATTTACCGCAGAGAGTGCGGAGGTCGCAGAGGAAAGGCCGCATGTGTGCCTCAAACGTGGATTGGTCGGACGACATCGACCATTCGCCGAGGAGGACCTACCCTACCGTCCGCTTCAACTGTCCGCAGGCGGCGTAAATATCGCGCCCGCGCGGACGCCGAATGAACGCCGGAATCCCTGACTGCACCAGCACTTGCTGAAAAGCTTTTACGCGATCTTCCGCCGGCGTACCGAAAGCAATTCCCGGCCCCGGATTCAGCGCGATGAGATTTACTTTGCAGCGAATGCCGCGAACCAGCTCCACCACTTCGCGGGCATGAGCCGGATCGTCATTCACACCGTCGAGCAAAACGTATTCGAAGGTAATGCGTTCGCGATTGCGCAAAGGAAACTCTCGCGCCGCCTGCATCAGAGTTGCCAGAGGCCACTTGCGATTGATGGGCATGATGCGTTCGCGGACTTGATCATTCGAAGCATTCAACGAAATGGCCAGCTTGGGACGCACCGGCTCTTCGCCGAACTCGTGAATGCGCGGCACAATGCCCGAGGTTGAAACCGTCATACGCGATTCGGGAAAGCGCACGCCTTCCGCCAGCAGCCGCACGGCTTTTATGAAATGCGGATAGTTCAAGAACGGCTCGCCCATGCCCATAAAGACAATGTTCACGCGTTGGCGTTCCATGTCCACCTGGCGATCGCTGAGTACAGCGAGCACCTGGCCTACAATTTCTCCGGCGGTAAGATTACGCTTTACTCCGAGCAGCGCCGTCAGGCAGAACTGGCAATTCACAGCGCAACCGACCTGACTGGAAACGCAGATCGTCGCGCGGTTCCAATCGTTCTCGCCGGCTTCGGTGCCGTCACCGGATTCGCCGCCATCGCCTTCGGGCATCCAGACGGTCTCCACGGTTTCGCCGTCGGCCGTCGCGATCAAGTAGCGGATGGTCCCGTCAGTCGACTGGAAGCTTTTTTCAATTCGGAGCTGGCCAATATCCAGGCCTTCTTCAAGCAGAGCCGCGCGAAATTCTTTGGGTAAAGTGGAAATCGAGTCGAGCGACGCGACGCGCTGCGGATAGATGGCGTCAAAGAGCTGCCGGGCACGATATTCCGGCTGGCCGTGCTTGAGCACAAGCTGGCTAAGCTCTTGAAAATCAAGGCCTAAGAGGCCATGTTGTTGCTCCTTTGCCACGCTTGAACAGCTCCTCAGGTCGATTTTACAAGGATTCAGCCCAGACACGTAGCATGTCCGGGCTTAACGGCTAACTATAAGAAAATAATAAACATATAAATGCCCCTGCGACCAACGGGGCGTGTGAGAATCTAATAGACACCATTAATGATTGAAACCAATGATTGAATCAATGATTGAAACCCAGGCTCCAAACCGCCCTAAAAGTGAAGCCAGAGACATCCACAAGGAAGTTCTGCCCAACGGACTCATCGTGCTCAGCGAAGAAATGCACCACATCCGGTCCATCTCGCTTGGGATATGGATGAAGACTGGTTCGCGCGACGAAGTCCCCGAAGTCAACGGCATTTCCCATTTCATCGAGCACATGGTGTTCAAAGGCACCAAGTCACGCACGGCACGCGACATTGCGCGCCAGGTGGATTCCATTGGCGGCAACATGGACGCCTTTACCGGCAAAGAAACTATCTGCTTCAACATCAAGGTGCTGGACGAACACTTGCCCGTGGCGATTGACATCCTGAGCGACCTGGTGCTGAA
This sequence comes from Acidobacteriaceae bacterium, assembly GCA_025357215.1. Lineage (GTDB taxonomy): Bacteria > Acidobacteriota > Terriglobia > Terriglobales > Acidobacteriaceae > Angelobacter. Next base: position 8,143 of record JANXPR010000171.1, read on the forward strand.
CCCGCTTTTTGAAGCCAAGGACATCACGCGCGAAAAAGGCGTGATCCTGGAAGAAATCAAAATGGATGAGGACAACCCGGATTACCTTGTCCACGAGATCTTTACGCAGAATTTCTGGAAAGACCATCCGCTCGGCAAGCCGATTCTGGGGACCAAGGACACCGTGCGCTCGTTTGAACAAGAGCGGATCATGGATTTCTACGGGCACCGCTTTGTTCCCAACAATATGATCATCTCCGCCGCGGGCAATTTGAATCACGCCCGCTTCATGGACCTAATCAAAGGGCGCTTCTCCGGATTGAAGCCCGTACCGAACGGCTTTCATCTGCCCACACCGGACATCACTCCCAAGATCGTTACCCGCAACAAGAAGTCACTCGAACAGGTGCAGTTGTGCATGGGCGTGCCTTCGCATCCCATCTCGCATGAAAAGCGCTACGTTTCTTATGTGCTGAACACGCTGCTCGGCGGCGGAATGAGCTCGCGCTTGTTCCAGAAAGTCCGCGAAGAACAAGGATTGGTCTATTCCATCTATAGCGACTTGAATCCTTATCGCGATACGGGCTGCATGGCCATTTACGCCGGAACATCCCTGGAATCCACACCCAAAGTTGTGGACGCGGTGATGACCGAATTCAAGGAACTGAAGTCAGATGCGATTCCGGCGGAAGAGCTTCGTCGCGCCAAAGACCAGCTCAAAGGCGGCCTAATGCTGAGCCTGGAATCCAGCACATCGCGCATGGCCAACCTCGCCCGTCAGGAAATGTATTTTGACCGTTTCTTCACCTTGGACGAAACCATTGACCAGATTGAATCCGTGACGGCGGAAGAAATCACGGACATGGCCAATGCCCTGTTCAGTCCGGAGAAGGTGGCGATTACCGTCCTGGGAAATCTGGATGGATTGAAGCTGTCGCGCGAACATTTAGTGTGCTGAAAAACGGCCTTTAGCTCTTAGCCTTTAGCCATTAGCTCTGCAACCCAGGATCATCGGCATTCTGCGAGCCGATGCAGTTCTCGCAGTGACTTTTAATTCACCTTTCGGTCACGCCTTCCAGCATGGTAAAGAACTCGGGGAATGATATACGAGCGGAGTCGGCGCCGAGGATCTTGCTTTCACCTTCCGCGCGCAACGCTGCCACGGAAAAAGCCATGGCAATGCGATGGTCACCGCCGGAGTCGATTTCCGCGCCGTGGAGTTTTTGGTTGCCAGCCACGCGCAGGCCATCGTCGTACTCTTCACACTCGGCGCCCATGGCGCGCAGGTTCCGCGCGACCAGGGCAATGCGGTCCGACTCTTTTACCCGCAACTCTTTGGCGTCACGGATTTCAATGCCGTCGCGCGTATACGGCGCGATGGCTGCCAGCACCGGCAGTTCGTCGATGAGGGAAACCGACATGCCGCCTTCGATCTTGATTCCCTTCAGGGACCCGTGTTCCATCTTTACGGTGCCCACAAGCTCGTGATGATGTTCTTCCAGATTGATGACCGAGATGCGCGCGCCCAGCAGCTTGAGGGCGTCCAGGAGTGACGCGCGTGTTGGATTGAGCAAAAGGTTTTCGATCACCAGATTGGATTCTGGAAAGAGCGCAGCGGCGCAGAGAAAGAACGCCGCGGACGAGATGTCCCCAGGAACCAGAGCTTCAATGGCTTGCAGCTTCTGCCCACCGCGGAGACTCACGCGATTGCGGCTGCGCGAAAGTTCCACACCAAAAGCCCGCAATGCTTGCTCGGAGTGATCACGCGTGCGGTAAGGCTCGTCAACGGCGGTTTCACCATCGGCAAATAATCCGGCAAACAATACGGCGGACTTGACCTGCGCGCTGGCGACCGGAGATTTGTAGTCTATGGCTCGAAGCTTTCCTCCGTTGATAGCGCCGCCTTTGATGTGCAACGGCGGGCGATCACCAGCAGCGGCCGTGATCTCCGCTCCCATCATTCGTAACGGGACCATCACCCGGGCCATGGGACGCCGCGAGAGTGATTCGTCGCCGTGCAAGTCGCATTCAAAGTCCTGGCCGGCGAGAATTCCGGACATCATACGCATGGTTGAGCCGGAATTACCGCAGTCTAAACTCTCTGCCGGCTTCCGCAGGCGCTCACGGCCTTCGATCTCCACTCTCTGACCGTCTACTTTTACTGAACATCCCAGTTGGCGCACGCAGTCGAGCGTGCTGGCACAGTCCGCTCCGGTAGAAAAATTTTCCAGCCGCGTGGCGCCTGTGGCAATGGCAGCCAGCATGGCGTAGCGATGAGAAATGGACTTGTCTCCGGGCATGCGGATGGAGCCCAGAATGTTCTTGGCCGGACGGATGATCAATAGAGTTGCTCCCTGCCATCAAGTTTGCGGCAGCAACTCGCATATTGGCAAATGGATCGCGGACGGCATTCCAGGCAAGGGTAGTGGCTCAGTTTGAAATCAGTGCTACTAAATCGGCAATCGTCCAAGGCGAAGTCATCAGTCCTGCTTCCATCGCTGGCGTTACGCGAAGCGTTTGATGGATGCGAACGAAATTACAATACATGAAATGAAGGGCTACCGCATGAGCATGGTTTTCGATTTTCTTGCTGAAACCGTTTGTCAGGCGAGTGAAGCGTCTCATGCCCATTCTCATGGTCAAGTTCTGGCGTTCCACGAAGCTGGTGGAAACATGCTTGGGGTCAGGATTGCCGCTCACGGTTTTCATATCGCAACCGATGCAGACAGCCGGAGAATACCGCGCTTCGTTTTCCAGCGAGGCACCATAAATTTTATGCAATTGGGCGTAGTCGCAATCCATTCCAAAAGCACCTTCGACAGCTTCCAAATAAGCCTTGTGTCCATCCGTGGTGATCTGGACGCGGCCTTTGATTCTGCTGGCAGCATCTTGCATGAAGTCCATTGCCCAATCAGCTCCGCGTCCACCAACCAGATAGCTCACAACCAGCTTGGTATCGGCATCGATTCCGACCCATGTCCAAACGTCACCCCAGCCGATTTCCTTCTTTGCGACACTGACGTTTTTTGCCTTTGCCCCGACATAAGACCATATTTCGTCACACTGAAGACGCTTCACCCTGACATCCCGAACGTTCATATCGTGAAAGACCGCACAGGCAGTCCCAAGGTCAACCAGCAGCTTCGTGACGGTATTACGGGCAATTCCCGTCATGCGGGACGTGGAACGGATGCTATTGCCTTCAACCAGCGCCGCTACAACCCTGATTCGCTCGTCTTGAGTCAGCGTGTTCATATTGAGCATTATGCTTGAGTATTAAGTACAAGTCAAGCATTTTGCTCAATTTGGTACAATATTTTTAGTAGTATGATTCGATGCTTCTATAGAGAGTACGGCAGTAAAACTGCATTGATTTGTATAGTAAAACATGCTAGGTTTACTCATGTCGTGTGAACGACATGAGTAATTTCCCCTATTTCCGTGTCTAATTTGGTGACAGAAATCATGCTAGTGCCGTCAAACTTCTGTATCATGGATGGCTTCTTACTAAGCAGGGACACGATGTGGATATAAACGTCAGAGCGTTTAAAGTGGTGCAGGAAGCTCTTAGCGGAGCCTCGCCTGCGCCAACAGAGAAGAAATTGGCATCACAGAAGGGCGGGAGGATTGGCGGCCCCTCACGTGCTAAGTCGATTAGCAGAGAACGACGGGTTGAAATTGCTAGAAAGGCCAGCCGAGCGCGCTGGCATAAAGGGTAGGAAAAATGTCCGCAACGTTGACTTTCGATCAGATGGAACGCAGTGCCGATCGAACATTGGCTTTCGTGCTGTGGGCAAAGTACGTCAAAAATATGGTATTAGCTGCGGGAGGTCTAGCCTTGCTGGATCGTCTCCTTAAGAGCTTCGTCCGGGATCTTTCGCATGACTCTACTCTCGCTAGCCTTTCCGACGAGCAAGCTGCAGAGTTCGCCAAGAAGCTGCAGGAACTCCATTCTCAAATGGACTTCATACTGCAGAGAAATACGGTGGTTCAGTGGAGAGAGCACATGCTATTTGCTCATTCACTGGATGGCCTCGTAAGCAGTACCGAGGATTTGGGCGACATTATTGAAGACCTGCGTCTATCGTGCAATCCGGACTTTCGCTCCATGATTGGCGATTGCGTGAAGGCCCTACCCTCTCGTACGGCGGAATTCGTTGGCCACATGTAAGGTAGATTCGGACGCTAGTCCGGAATTTGCGATATTGTGCAAGCACTGGAAGAGAAAGGGATATCCTAGCGTCCTTTCCGACCTAGAATCAGCATTTAAGGAAATTCGTAGGGATGTTCATGCCTGTCACTACACAATAGCTGGCAGAACGTCTGCCATTCTGCTTGAAGCCGCACCTGGGCGAAATCTCAGTTTGCACAAATATAGGCATAAAGACACAGCCTCCGGAGAGGGTGCGAGCGGAGGCTGGAGATTCTATGCCGTATTCGACCATGACGCTGGCATCCTGTATCCCATTATTGTCTACCCCCACAAAAAATGGTCTGACGCGTCCGACGATGAAATCAAGAAATGCGTCAATGAAATTATGGAAATCCTCCAACAGCGTGATTTGATTTCAAACTCCTAAAATTTCAAACTGAGCCACTACCCAGGCAAGGACAACCTGGACAAAGACACTACCAATGAAGTACAGTCCCTTCCCCCGTCTGCCAACAATCGGAGAAGTGAAGGGCTTGTGCACCGCCTGCAATAAGATATTGGAGCTATTAAACAAATGCGAGAACTCTTTTCCAATCCTTACTTCCAAGTTTTCTTCGGTGCAGCAATATCTCTTGTGGGGTCCTTTTGGGCGAATCATTGGTACCACGGGAAAATTGAAAAGTCACGTGCCCGCCGCGAAGCAGGACGCGCTTATAACAAACTTACTACCCGTCTCTTGCACACTACTATTTCCGATATCAACCATCCACTCCATCTTCTACCCGTAGAAATTGCAGATCGCATCGAAGATCTTAAATTCGCGTTAGCAGACGTTAATCCTAAGTTCGAGATCATGCCATTGGTGCAGAAGGCCATCGAGCAATCCGTGCAACTACGCAAACAGCAGGAAAAGCTGCCTACGCAAGACTTAAATCCGTCTATCTGAGTGCTACTCCAGGAGCCGAGATGACCAATCCGAAAGTTAAGGTGATATTCGCGTTGGCGATGGTTCTCGCCGGATGTTCCCCCGCATCCCGTCCCGAAACAAACTTGATCGGAAGGTGGCAGTCTGAATCAACGCCGAAAAAGACTGGATTTCAACCTACCAATTATCAGTATCAATTCTTCTCGGATGGCAGCATCACTTACAGCGAGCAGACAAGTGGAAAATGGCATCAGGAAGCGGCTGGCACTTTTAAATTTGTTGACAAGAACCACGTAAAAATTGCCCTCGCCCCTGCTTGGTATTTCGGAACCAAGATCCACGACCTGTCATGGCAGGACCTAGACCACATCACGTTCCGTGCTGGCGATACCACCATGCATCTGGCCCGGCAAAAGTAAGCAACAGGTAGAGTCTGCTTTTTTTTGCCGATTGTAGTGGAGTGCTATTGGCCCGGCGCTCGTTGCATTGATCCCTGCGGAGCGGGCAGCATCTTGGGCTCTTCCGGCATCACGATCCAGGCCACGATGTACGCCACAAATCCGATTCCGCACAGCAGGCAGACCAGCCACACTACTCGAATGAGCGTTGGATCAAGATCAAAGTATTCGGCAAAGCCTTTGCACACGCCGGCTACCTTGCGGCCCTCACGCGGACGCACCAGCCGTTTACGGGCGACCATGCCGGCGACGCGCTTGCCGCAATAAGCACAAAGGTTGGCGTCGTCCTGAATCACTTTGCCACAGTAGTTGCAATACATGGGGACCTCCTTCTGCACTCACTACTCTATACGAGTGAGGTGGAAGGAAAGTTTCAAAGTCCGGATACAGCTTATTTTCCTTTATACGGTTTATCGAGGTATTTGCGGGCGGCGTCGGCTTCGTCTGTGGATGCATCCAGGGCGATCGCGGCACGGTACTGCGTCAGTGCTTCCTGGCGTTTGGCCTGGAGATCGGCGACTTCGCCCCAACCTAAATAGGCCTTCTGGCGATAACTGTTATCGCCTCCGGCGGTGTTGGCAGCTGTCTGGTAGGCTTCCGTGGCGTCCCCCAACTGGCCTAGGGCGCGCAGGTTTTCGCCCAGAGAAAACTGCGCCAACTCAAGATAGGCATTCTGGTATTTACCTTGTTTACAGTCACTTAGAAGCTTACGGAGCCGGACCGAGGCTTCTGAATTACGGCTCAGATCCTTCAGTAAGTTGTCTTCCTCAAGTGCAAAAAGGAAATTGCGCGGATGGTCGCGCGTGAGTGAGCGGACCACCTCCAGGGAATCCTCCAGACGGTCTTCCCGCCGAAGAAAAAGCGCCAGCGCCACGCGCGCATCGCTGCTGGTTTCGCCACCGGCTTTGGCCGCTTCGGCCAGCATCTCCAGGCCTTTCTTCTTATCGCCACGGATGCCGGCCACCCCGGCCATGGCTTTGACCGGCATGGAAAGACTTCCTACAACGAAATTATGAGCACCCACCACGGTCTTGGCGTCAATGTAGTCTGGCTTCAGGCGGAGCACTTCTTCGTGGTCGTGTCGCGCAGCCAAGGCCTGCCGCAATGCGGAAAACCATGAGTGTTCCACGATGACCAGATACGTGGCCCGCATGCCCTCGGTGACGCCGCGATCATAGATCGCTTCTACGTCCTTAGGGTTGGATTTAAGGTTCTTCTCTGAGGCCTGCATGCAACGGTCAGCCAGGTCCATGAGTTGTTTTTTGGTGGCTGCGTCCAAGGGAACCTGTTTACTAGTTATAAACCCCTGCTTGGCGTAAAGGCGAGTATCCAGCGCGTTGTACTTATGAAGTTGTTGAAAAAGCCTAGCCTCCAATAAATGGTTCATCGCTTTCGCGCTGTCAGGACGGGCATCCAGGGCCTGCTGGAAGTCCCGGATAGCCAGATCATACTCCAGACTGTAAAAATGCTCGAAGCCGCCGCGGGTCAGGGCGTCAAAATCTTGCTTTGCGGACTGAACCTCGGCCAGGATGGGGGTTACTCTTAAGACAGTAACCATAAATAGCAGCAAAACTCGGTTACCAAGGGCTCTTTGGAGGGGGGATCGGTAAGGTCTCATGAGTGGGGCTATCGGGAAGTTTACCTGATTTCTCATTCTGGGCAGAAGCTGTACAAAAGGGTTCGCTCCCCCGCATTCCTCAACACACAGGGGATACGGAGAAAAATGTCCAGACCGCTCAAACCGATGAAAGAGTTTTACACGGAGATTGAAGCCGCCAACTCGCTTGGCATCTCGATCTCTGAATTGCACGGCCTGCTTGACCAGCACATCTTTAACGACGGCAATCGACGGCCCGAGGAACTGAGCTTTTCTGAAGCTGATCTGGTCCTGCTTGGCTTCTGGAGTAAAGCGAAAGTGAACAACCCCAAAGTGCTTCGCATGCCGATCCGGTCGTAAACGACACATCCAGAAGCTTTTACAACGTAATAATTTCCCCTAATGCAATCAGATTAAGCTCGCCTCAAGCTAAGTCTATTATTATCAATACAATAATGGACGAGGCTTTTGGCAAGTGGAGTGCCATATGCATATATTGAGCACGAAGGTCTCCTTTGTATGGCACACGTGGCACCCAACATGGAGGAACGACAGGAGTTCTGGAAACCTGTCATTACTCAGCGGCAGGAACTAGAGCAAGCAGCCGAAACGGCCGTACATCCCTGCCCAAACTGCGGGAACGAACTGGGAACTGAAGCCACTTTCTGCCCTGCCTGCGGAGCCAACGGCCAATTGCCGGCCGTGGAATTCTCTGAAGTCCTGGAACACCCCTGGTACGACCTTGCCGTTGTCCGCGAGGCCCTGGGCCAGACCACTGCGTCCTTGATCGCTTTTGTCATCGGTTGCGCTTGCGTGATCGCGGCTGTATTTACCAGCTTCATGTTTAATGCCACTACCTTGCTGGATTGGCAAGCGGTGCAGCTATGGCGCATCGAATGGCTGCTGGCCTCGGTGGCCATGTTCGTCGCCGGAATCTTGCTCAAGAAAAAATAGTTTTTACTCCCCGAGACACGACAGAAAGGCGGCTACGCATGGAGCCGCCTTTTTGATTGTGCGCTTGCAACACTAACCCTACAGAATCGGACCGATTCCCTTGCCCACTACCGGCGGATTCTTTAACGCCGACTCCACATACTTCTTTGCGGCTCGCGCGGCGTCCACCAGCTTCTTGCCCATAGCCAAGTTACAGGCCAGTGAAGTGGAATAGGCACAGCCTGTCCCATGCGAGGAACGCGTGACGATCTTTTCGCCGGTGATGAACGTCGTCCGTTTGCCGGGATCGAGGCTGACCATATCAACGGGCGGGTCAAGATGTCCGCCGGTAATGATTACGTTGTGCGCTCCCATTTGATGCAGGCGCAACGCGGCGGACTCCATATCGTCAGCGTGCTTCACGGGCATGCCGGTAAGCAACTCGGCTTCCGCGATGTTCGGTGTAATCACGGACGCAAAAGCCAGCAAACGGTCTTTCAAAACCGGCATGGCGTCCTTCTCCAGCAGGTCCGCGCCAGACGACGACTTGAGGATAGGATCAAGCACCACATGCCGGAACGCGTGGCGTTTCAGAAACGCCGCCACCGCACGCGCCGCTTCCGCTGATCCCAGAATGCCGATCTTGATGGCGGCAATTTCAAGGTCGTTGGCGAGTTCTTCCAGAGTCTCTGTGATTACGCGGCCTTCCACCGGCTCCACGCTCTTTACGCCGCGCGTGGATTGCACGGTCAACGCTGTGATGCATGAAATTCCATAACACTTGTGCGCGGCCATGGTCTTGATGTCGGCGGTAATGCCTGCGCCGGATGACGGATCAAAGCCCGCAATCGACAACACAACGGGACGCTGTTTGGATTTGCGGACAGGCATAGTCTCCAAGCTTGACTGGCCCTTAAGGTGTATTGCAAAAACCAGGGTTTGGCAAGGCACGGCAAGCGACGGCTTGCTTTCGGGCCATCCCACCGCTATAAGCTAATGACGAAGGATGAAAAGTTAAGACCTAAACGTAAGGTCCGATATTCATGCAAATTATCTTTGGCATACACGCGGTGGAAGAAGCTCTCACGGCGCGCGGACGCGGCTTTGAATACGTGGCCATAGCTCCGGGACGTGGCGACGCGCGTATACAAAAGATTGCCCAATTGTGCCGCGCCGCCGGGGTTCCGCTGCGAACTCTTCCCCGCGACCAGCTAACCCGTCTGGCCAAGGTCGCTGGCCATCAAGGCGTGGTGGCCGTGACGGCGGAAAAACAATACAACGACGTGGACGACCTACTCACCAACAAACGCGGACAGCATTCTTTTCTGCTGGTACTCGACGGCGTGGAAGATCCGCACAACCTGGGCGCGATCATCCGTACCGCGGAAGGCGCCGGCGCCGACGGCGTGGTTATTCCCGAGCGTCGCGCCGTGGGCGTAACGGCAACGGTGGTGAAGGCTTCGGCTGGCGCAACTGAATATCTGCCTATCGCAAAAGTCACCAACGTTGGACGCGCGGTGGAAGAACTGAAAGAGCGCAATATATGGACGGTTGGCCTGGACGAGCGCGGCGAGAAATCCTACGACCAAATTGACTACAAAATGGACCTGGCCCTGGTGCTGGGCGCGGAAGGCCACGGCTTGCACGAACAGATCCGTAAGAAGTGCGACTTCTTGGTTTCCATCCCCATGCTGGGCAAGGTGCCGTCACTCAACGTGTCAGTCGCCGCGGCGATTGTGATGTACGAAGTGGCACGGCAGCGAAGGGGCAAGTAGCAGAACGAACCTCACCTTCTTAGAATAATGATGGACGCGCCGATCCTCCCAGCAGTGACGTATTCATATTCGCGATAAAGTGGTTCCCTTCGTGTCCGCCGTAGGCAAACATCAGGACAACCATCGGGAAGCCACCGGCACGCAGCGTGACGCCCGCGGAGTAGCTGTGCCGCAAGTGGTCGATGCCGATATCTCCACGCGTCAACACGGCTTTGCCGGCATCAGCGCCCAGAATGACGCCCATCGGCAAGCTGAAAATAGAATGTTCGATGCTCGCGTGGTACAGCACGACATTCGGCGCACGGAAACGGTAGTCCTGAAAACTGGGCAACGACGCGCTGCCATTGACGTCTGAGCCGCCAAGGGTCGGCTGGAAGTAAAACGGCACCATGCTGCCGCCAGAAGTCATGGACTCCGTCAGCAGAAAACGCAGGTTAACCGAGCCATAGCGATTACGTGATTTGTACGATGGGCACGGTTGCGACTTGAGGTCTGAACCGCATTCATCGGGGCCGAAAGCTTTGGTATCCGAACGAGATGTAACGCCGTGATAAATAGGAATCTCGTGGGAAAAATCAAGATTCAACCGCCGAAAAGAGAAGCTGGAATCGCCGGACGCAACAAACTGTTGGAAGTTGGCCAGATAATCCAGGCTGATGAACCCGTTGAAGAGCTGCGGCTTCATGCGCAGGCCTTCTCCAAACTGGATAAACGCCGGCTGCGTGTTCAGTCCGGGAGCGGTGGCCGGAGAAAATTTCGTCTCAATGGACGGACTATTCTCTCCGTGATTTCCCCGAATGGTGACAAAGCGGCCGTTGACTTCGCCAATCAATGACAGGTTCAACGGACCGAGCTTAGGGACAGGTACATTCGCGGTTGCGCCGGCAATCGTTTCCGTCATACCAAAGAAAGTCCGCGCGGTTGCCGTGGACGAAGGTCCCAATCCATAGAACCCGATTTTGTTCAGCGAGATTGCTTGCGTGAACAAAGTGAAGTAAGGCGCGGAGAAAAGACTTACACCTTTGTGCTTTTTCCCGCTGCGATTGACAACAACGCCTTTCATCGCCGTGGGAATGATCTTCATATACGCGCCAGCCCGCCACGATCCGTTAGCGGAACCGACGGCGTCAAAATTCCATTTGATTAGATATTTGCTGGCGTCGTAGTGCAGAACCAATGCCGGTCCGCCAGCAAAACCGTTTTGCGGCGCCAGGCTTCCTGCGGCGATATGCAGAGGATGGTCCGTGAACAACAGTTGGGCGCAGCTTCCGGCGTTGAAGTGTACGCAGCTTTCATGGAAGCGGTCGCCTTCGAGACGAAATTCCGCGGCCACCGCCGTTTCGTGCTGCGGCTGGGGCTTTTCCTGAAGATGGACCGGCGGCTGAACTGTAGCCTGGGGCTGCGGCGTCTCTTGAGGCTGGGATGGCGCGTCGGTCTGCGACCGTGCAACGCCTGAACTGGCGACCAAGACAATCAGTAAAAGTACGAATCGCATTGTCTATCCTTTCTTTCTGGGCTTCTTCCGCGAAGGCTTGTCGCCCGCCCGCGGCCACGACGAAGGAGTATCCGGATTGGGAGATGGAGCCGTGTCTGGATCAAAGGCGGAAGGGCCAGATTTATTAGGGCCGCCACTGCTCGGTGTACCACCGGGCCTCGGTGTGCCGCCCATCTCGTGCAACCGCGCGGTGATCCGCGCGATATACGCGGACGCCTGATGTTCACTCTTGATGGCCGCGGCATTGATGCCGGTCTGTTCCGCTTCCGGCCAAGTCATTTCTACTTCGCGAAAGTGCAGCACCTGATTCCGGATCAAGTCCGACATGGGGCGCCGCTTGTTGAAAGCGCTTTTCGGCGGCCGGGGTGCGATCACCGTTCGCGGCAGGCGTAGCCGGGCCGTTACGCGAGCGATGTAGTCGCTGGCTTCGGCTTCCGTCTTAATGGAGTCCACGCTTTGTCCGCTGCGGTGAGCATGCGGAAGGCGGTTCTCCGTTTCCAGCACATGCTCCAGTTGCGACTTGATCAAGTCAGAAATCGGTCGATTCGGGTTGTATGCATTCGGCGGCGGCTTGGGAACTGGGATTTTCATGGCCAGATTTCCTAAAACGAGATTTCCTAAACAAGGCTTCCTAAATACGGTTTCCCAACTTGATCTGCGCTGCTTTGCTGCCAGCTGGTGAGGCGTCCGTTAGTCAGGCAGATCGAATTCCAAGTCCACATCACGCATTTGCCCCAGCGAGAGCAGATCAAGGAATGTGTCTGCCTGTTGCTCGCGCGGTGAGCGCTGCTTGCTGTCAAACCCAGGCACAAAGAAGTTCGTCACCGTTGCCGGGATCGAAGCGTGCTCAAACACGCGAAGGTTGTCGATGGTGCCATCCGGCTTGAGCGGCGACACCACCTGTCCGCGCGGCACCCAGGGTGAAATTAAGATGGCAGGCACGCGAACTCCGAGGCGGTCAAACAGGAACGGAGCGTTGGTCCCGGTGTCTGAAGGCTGCGCTACAAAGCCGTCCGGCAGACAGGGCACGGGCGGCACATGGTCAAAGATTCCGCCATGCTCGTCATAAACGATTAGCAGCGCAGTGCTTTTCCAGAGATCAGCGTTCTCGTGAATCGCGTTATAAATGGACGCAATAAAGCGTTCGCCAGCCTGCATGTTGTGGTCAGGATGCTGATCGGTGGCCAGTTCCTGCTTGCCGTTTACTTCATGGTCGGTGTAATTGGGCTCGATGAAGCTGTAGTCCGGCAGGATCCCCTTTTTGCAATCGCTCAGGAACTGTTGGTAGGTGCCAAAGAATTGTGGTTGGTCCTGCAACAGGTTTACTACTTCCATGGTGGAGCTTGGAACGTCGTAATAATAGATCTTGGCTCTGCGGTTGGCGGCGGCCAGACGCTGGTAAACACTCTTGTACAACGTGTGGACATAAAACGGATTCATGGTCACGCGCCCGAACGACGTCCCGTAATGCGCGAAGGCACGATTACAGATCGTGGGGCCGGGAATCGAAGCAAACCAGCGGTTGAAGACAGCAAACTCCGTGGCCAGCGTGGCCAAGACGGGCAGGTTGTCCGGTTTAAAGAAGTACATAATTTTCTGCGAATGCTTCGTGTCGAGCCGCTGCTGAAAATAGCTATTGATGAATCCCTGCATGTTGGGAACACGCGGGTTGGCAACACTGCCGTTGAAGATTTGTAAATCCACGGCGGCAAAGTGATGGTCAGGATCAGGATCGAGCTGGCCCTGGAAGTCCGCCTGGTCCTGGACGCGGAACAGCGTACCGGTGGAATCAGGATTGCTCTCTGTTCCATCCAGGCCGTCAATTTGCTGATTCTGCGCCTTTAGTCCGCCCAGCATGTGATCAAAGGAGCGGTTTTCCATCATCAAAACGACGATATGTTTGAGAGCGTCAACTCCAGGGGCCATGCTTTCTCCTTGGCAGGAGCAGCCCCAAACGTTTCGCGCAAACGTTCAAGGCCAGCGCCTTATGCACAAGGGATTGTGCCGGGCGTGCGTGAAACGTTTCATAGATTATTGTGAGCGTTCTGAAAACCGGATGACGGCGGCGATCAACGTTGCACAAGGTTGCACATTGAACGGAATGTCTGCTTAAGCCCGCTTGCGGGCCTTGATGACGATGGCCAAATCTCCGTTCCGCGTGTTGGTGAAGCGCAGTTTTACGCGACCTTCACCATCAAGGGTAATCACGGCCGGCGTATTCACGGATGTAAGAGCCCAGCCCGCAGGCAGCGTAACGTAGTTCACCGGACGTCCCAAAGTGCGCGTCCATACCAGTTCGCCGTCTTGAAGGATGTATCCCACGGGATCGGTGTAAGTTTCCTGCACTCGAACTCGCGCGGACTGGCCTTCCGCAACGGGACGCTCAAGATCGCCCTGCACCACCACCGATTCCGGATCTACCTTGTCTGGATAATAGCCTAAAGCGTTTACGTCCTTGCCGCTGACCGTGTAGGTCTTGAGTTGTTTGTCGCGGGCATCACGATTGCGGATGATGCGGATAAATTTTCCAGAAGGCACGAGGGCAAACTGAGTCATATCGAGAGCGGTAAG
>JANXPR010000190.1 GCA_025357215.1 Acidobacteriaceae bacterium
CGAACCCGGTCACCGACTATAGCTTTGATCCGGCTGCCCTCAAGAACACATTCGTCGTGGCGCAGGAATTGTTCCTTACTGAAACCGCATCGCTGGCGGAAGTCGTCCTGCCCGCATCTTCTGCTTACGAAAAAGCCGGCACGTTTACCAACACTGCCGGTGACCTGCAACTTTTGAAAAAAGCTGGAGATGTTGCCGGCGTGCGTAGTGATTTTGAAATCATCGTGCGCGTGGCAGACCGCATGGGCGCGGACGTAAAGAAACTTGTCCCCTTCGGCAGCGGCGTCCGCTCAGACATGGGACAGACGCGCGGCGCGCAGTCCGGTGAAGCTGACCGCCACTCCGTCTGGCTCATCGCCAATAATATGGAAGCGCGCACCAGCCCGTTTGATTCCATGGCCATCCTGGACGAAATCCAGCGCCTGGTTCCGGGCTATGAATTTTCAAGAATTGGACTGCTCGCCGGCAATGACCAACACGTCGCGGCCCCAGAACGTAGCAACGCCGGTCCCGATGGACTGGTACAGATTATGCCCGCCAACGACACTTTGTTTACGTCCGGTACGCTGGGCCGCTACTCGCACATGCTGAACTCCGTGCTAGAAAACAAGCGGGCCGTGCCGGCAGACAGATCGGACAAAAAAGAAGTGATGGCGGACTAAGAAGCAATTGGCAACTCGCAATTAGCAACTAGCTTGAGGTTTGTTGACGTAAGCGGGATCGCAATGTCGCTCGCAGCTGTTTTACAACAACAGACTCTTAGTGTTTGCGAGAGATCGGGATCGAGCTAATATCAAGCGCCGTAGGCTCGGAATGAGTTAGCCCAGGCCGGAAGGCCTGGGAAAGCTGAGCTAGGAAATACGAGCCCCGTAGGGGCGACACAAAAAGATTTTTGCCGTATCGCGTTAGGGACCAAATTGACTTCGTTGCCGCTGTTAGGCGGTGAGTGTATAGCCAAACGTGGACATAAAAACTTTCATCATCGTTGCTGTCATCAAGATCGTGCTGGTGGTCTTTATCATGCTCACCGGCGTGGCCTACACCACCCTGCTCGAACGCAAACTGGTGGCCCGCATACAAAACCGCTGGGGGCCCACGCGCGTTGGTCCCTTCGGACTGCTGCAGCCTCTCGCTGACGGCGTCAAGTTCATTCTGAAAGAAGACCTTGTGCCGGACAACGTGCACAAGTTCCTTTACATCTTGTCGCCCATGCTGGCGCTGGCCATGTCCCTGATCGCTTTCGCCATCATTCCCTTTGGCGACTCCGTCACCGTTCGCGGCATGACCATCCCGCTGCAGATTACCGGATGGGGCGGCGCATCGGGTAATAGTGACATCAACATTGGCCTGCTGATCATCCTGGGGGCCACGTCCATCGGCGTCTACGGAATCGCACTCGCCGGATGGTCTTCCAACAGCAAGTATTCCCTGCTCGGTTCGCTCCGTGCCAGCGCGCAGATGATCAGCTATGAACTGGCGCTGGGCCTTTCGCTGGTCGGAATTCTGCTACTCTCCGGCAGCATGAGCCTGCGTGAGATCGTGAAGCAGCAGTCGAACACATGGATGATCGGCGGCTTCAACACGCACCTGCCACACTGGTACATCTTCCCGCAGTTCATCGCGTTCTTTATTTACCTGATGGCGGCATATGCTGAGACCAACCGCATCCCGTTTGATTTGCCGGAAGCCGAAACCGAACTGGTAGCCGGATACCACACCGAATACAGTTCCATGAAGTTCGCCATGTTCTTCATGGCCGAATATCTCAACATGTTTACCGTGGGCTGCCTGGCCACTTTGCTCTTCTTTGGCGGATGGCATGGCCCGGCCCTGCCGTTCCTGCCGCCGCTGTTGCAGGCAATTCTGCCGTTGCTTTATTTCGCGGCGAAAGTTCTGTTCTTTATCTTTGTCTATATATGGGTTCGCGGCACGCTGCCGCGCTTCCGCTATGACCAGCTGATGGCCTTTGGATGGAAATTCCTTTTGCCGCTGGCGATTGCCAACATCATTGTCACTAGCTTCATCGTGGCCTGGAGGGCTTAAAACCGAAATGGTTCACCAGGTACTGTTCATTGTCTTCGGGTTGATCTGCGTGGCCGGCGCCGTGAATCTGCTGGTCCAGCGCCATCCCATCAATAGCGCGCTGTCGCTGGTGGTGGTCATGGCTTCGCTGGCGCTGATTTACCTTTTGCTGGGCGCGGAGTTCGTCGCCGCCATCCAGGTGATCGTTTACGCCGGCGCCATCATGGTGCTGTTCGTCTTTGTGATCATGTTGCTCAATGCCGGCTCGGAAGAACGCTCCTCCGGCAGCCGCATCGCGCTGCTGCTCGGCGTCCCCGGCGTGCTTGTGCTGGGCTGCCTGATCGGCTGGATCATGATCAACAACAACAAGCAGCTCGGCGGAGTAAGCATCGCCGCCACCGACTTCGGCGAAACTCATCCCATCGCGCGCTTGCTCTTTCGCGATTTCCTGCTGCCGTTTGAAATCACGTCGATCCTGATTTTGATCGCTATCATGGGTGCCGTCGTCCTGGGAAAGAGGGAGGGCTAGCATGGTTCCTCTTTCCTGGTATCTGGTCCTCAGCGCGATTCTGTTCTGCCTGGGCGTATTTGGTTTTCTGCTCAAGCGCAACATCATCACCATCTTCATGTCCATTGAGCTCATGCTCAACGCCGTGAACCTCTCGTTCATTGCGTTTGCCAACTATTGGAACGCGCACGCCGGACAAAGACTGGCCAGCGGCCGAGAAATTGTTGGCCTGAGCGGACATGTATTTGTTTTCTTTGTCATGGTCGTGGCGGCGGCGGAAGCTGCCGTGGGACTGGCCATCATCATCGCGGTGTTCCGTACGCGTGAAACTTTGAACGTTGACCGGGTAAACCTGCTGAAATTATGACCGACAACTTACAACTCTGGGTCATTCCTCTGCTGCCTCTCGCGGGCGCGGCCATCAATGGCTTTTTCGGACGCCGCTTCAAGAACGGCATGGTGTCCATGATCGCCTTGCTCTTTACCGCCGCTTCTTTCGGATGGGCCGCGCGGGCCGTGATGATGGCCTGGCCGCATGAATCCGGGCCACACATGACGCTGCCGCACATCGAGACCCTCGGCACATGGATCCAGGCCGGCTCGTTCTCCGCGTCGTTCGGGTTCTACCTGGACCAGCTGTCGATGATCATGGTGCTGGTGGTCACCGGCGTCGGCTTCTTGATTCACATCTACGCTGTCGGTTACATGTCGCATGAAGGCGGGTTCTATCGCTTCTTTGCCTACCTGAATCTCTTCATGTTCTTTATGCTCACGCTGGTGCTGGCGAACAACTACCTGCTGATGTTCGTCGGCTGGGAAGGCGTGGGACTGGCCTCCTACCTGCTCATCGGTTTCTATTTCCAGAAGAACTCCGCCGCGGACGCCGGCAAGAAAGCCTTCATCGTCAACCGTATCGGCGACTTCGCGTTCCTCATCGGCATGTTCCTGCTGATCAAGCAGTTTGGAACGTTGAACTATGACGGAATCTTCAAACAGGCTTGGGGGTACTCGATCGACACCGGATGGGGTGTTCTTACGATCATAGCGTTGTGCCTGATGTTCGGAGCGACGGGCAAGTCCGCCCAGATTCCTCTCTATGTCTGGCTGCCGGACGCCATGGAAGGTCCGACTCCCGTCTCCGCCTTGATCCACGCCGCGACCATGGTCACTGCGGGCATCTATATGATCGCGCGTTCGCATGCCATCTTTAATCTTGCGCCGCATGCGCTGGAAGTCGTGGCTATCGTCGGCTGCATCACAGCGATCTTTGCCGCCACCATGGGCATGGCCCAAACCGACATCAAGCGCGTGCTGGCGTACTCCACCGTCTCGCAACTGGGATACATGTTCCTGGCTTGCGGCGCGGCCGCGTATTCGGCCGCCATCTTCCACCTGATGACCCACGCGTTCTTCAAGGCCCTGCTCTTCCTCGGCGCGGGATCGGTTATCCACGCGCTCAGCGGTGAACAGGACATGCGCCGCATGGGCGGCCTGCGTAAGCTGATCCCCAGAACGTTCTGGGTGATGACCATCGCCACCATCGCCATCGCCGGCATTCCGCCGTTCGCGGGCTTCTTCAGTAAAGACCAGATTCTTGGTGAAGTCTTCGACAGCAAGACTGCCGGACCCATCATGTGGGTCGTGGGCGTGATCACTGCCGGAATTACTTCGTTCTATATGTTCCGCCTGTGGTTCATGACGTTCTTTGGCGAACGCCGCCCGGACGCCGACCTCGGGGATCATCAACTGATTCCCGCGCCCGTCGTTGCCGCATCGCACGACGACTCGCACGGTACCGACGATCACGGCCACGGCAGTGGTGTTCACGAATCGCCCTGGATCATGATTGGCCCGCTGGTAGTTCTGGCCATCCTGTCGTTCATCGGTGGATGGGTTGGCGTGCCAGCCTTCATGGGCGGCCACAACGAGATTGAACACTTCCTGGCACCGGTGATGGATTCGGGTTCTGCTGCGGGTGGCGAAAATGTGCCGATTGTGAAGGTGCTGGAATTTGCTACGCCCCCCGAACCAAGACCGCACAACGAAGAATGGATGCTCGCCGGAACCTCCGTCGCCGTCGCACTCATCGGGTTCTTCTTCGCCTGGCTGCTCTACTACAAGAGCCCTGGCCTGCCGGACAAAATCACTTCGAAAATCCACGGCCTTTACCTTGTAGTCCTGCACAAGTACTACATGGACGAAGGTTACGGCTTCCTGTTCGTCAAACCTCTGCTTGCGCTTTCCACCATCGTCTTCTGGAAAGGCATTGACCAAAGCGTGATTGACGGCCTAGTCAACGGCGCCGGTACCGCGTCGCAAGGCATCGGCAACGAGTTGCGGCGCATGCAGTCGGGTAACATCCGCTCATACGCCGCATGGGTGGCCTTCGGCGGCGCCGCGGTCATCGCTTACATGATCTGGCTGGGGGTGCGCTAGTGGATACTTCGATCCTCACATTCGTTACGTTTATCCCCGCAGCCGGAGCGGTGCTGATGATGCTGATGCCGCGCAATGATCGCATGTTGCGCTGGGCGGCACTGTTCACTTCCCTGGTGGCATTTGCGGTTTCGTTGTACCTGCCGTTCCACCTGGTCAGCGGGCAGGCAGGCTTTCAATTTGACGTAAATCGCGCGTGGATCGGCCAGGCCATCCACTACCACATGGGCGCGGACGCTATCTCCATGTGGCTCGTCGTCCTCACCACGTTCCTGGTTCCGCTCAGCGTGCTGGTTTCGTGGAAATCAATTCATGATCGCGTAAAAGAATTCTTTGTTCTGCTGTTAATCCTCGAAACCGCCATGATCGGCGTTTTCCTCGCTCTAGACATGTTCCTGTTCTACGTTTTCTGGGAAGCCACGCTGATCCCCATGGCCTTGCTGATCGGCATGTACGGACACGAACGCCGTATCTACGCGTCCGTAAAGTTCTTCCTGTACACGATGGTTGCATCCGTGTTCATGCTGGTAGCGATCATCTATCTGTACACGCATGCGCACAGCTTTGACTACGTGGCTATCCGCGAGTGGATCAGCGTGAGCGCGCAGAACGGGGCGGCGTCACCAGCCGTCTTGCAATGGCTCTTCCTCGGATTCTTTATAGCCTTCGCCGTCAAAGTCCCGCTCTTCCCGCTGCACACATGGTTGCCGGACGCGCACGTTGAAGCTCCCACGGCCGGGTCCGTCCTGCTGGCCGGCGTCCTGCTCAAGATGGGCACCTACGGTCTGCTGCGCTTCAACCTTGGACTGTTCCCGGCACAAGCGCACAATAACGCCGCGTGGATCAACACACTGGCCATCATCGGCATCATTTACGGAGCGCTGGTTGCGCTGGTCCAACCGAACCTGAAGAAGCTGATCGCCTACTCGTCCGTCAGCCACCTGGGGTTCGTCGTTCTGGGCATCTTCACCTTCACGCAAGCCGGAATTGATGGCGCGGTGTACCAGATGCTGAACCACGGCATCAGTACTGGCGGGCTCTTCCTCATCGTCGGCA
>JANXPR010000206.1 GCA_025357215.1 Acidobacteriaceae bacterium
GTGCTTGCGATAGTTAAGGCCGACGCACACAATCTTTGCGGGACGCGAGACGAGCGGGCCGTATTCGACAGTTTCTTCCTTGACGAAAGCCGGTTTGGCGGCAGCAGCGGTGAGCGCCGTGGCGACAAGCGTGTTCAAGGCCGGGCCGTGTTCGCGTTGAAGAAGATCGTCCATGGTTTCCGGGGCGTAAATGCGCAGCAGCTTGGCGGCGGCGGCGACGTCCAGAATGCCTTTTTCGGTTTTTACACCGAGGCGATAGTCTTCTGAGCTGTTGCGGCGCATGGTCAACAAGGTGAGACCGTGGGCCATCCCTTTGGGATATGGCTGCTTATTGGCTTCCGCCTGTGGGACGGCAATTCCGCCGGTAGCGGCAGCAGCAGCCAGAACGCTGGCTCCTTTTAATACGTTTCTACGGGTGTGTTTCATGTGATGTGTCCCTCCCTCGGCGCCGCACAGACGGCGGTCGCCGGGCAACGTGCCTGGTTCTTATTTCTTATTCGCGGCTACTTGATTACGGCGGCTCCAGCGTTGGCGCACTGGCCGTCCTGATCACTATTGGCTCCGGAAACGCCGATAGCGCCAATGATTTTTCCATCGGAAACGATGGGCACTCCGCCTTCCACGGGGATGGCGCCGCGAAGGGTCATCACGCGCAAGCCAGCTCCGCCAGAGGCCAGAGCATCCTGGAAAGCCTTGGTCGGACGCTTGTACAGCGCGGCTGAGCGGGCTTTGTCCACGGAAACATCCGCGCTGCCCAGTTGGGTGTTGTCAGCTTTTTCGTAGTAGACCAGAGCACCGTTGGGATCGACGACCGCGATAGCCATATTCCATTTGTTTTTCACGGCTTCAGCCTGCGCGGCAGCGGCGGCTTTCTTGGCGTTTTCAAGAGTGATGGGCGGGCCGTAAGGATTCGGCATCATTTGTGTTGTACCTCCCAGGGCGAAAAAGAGTACCAGCAAAATACTAAAGGTTTTTGTGAGACGTGAGGACATGGGGAACTTCCTCCCTTGATTTGGATGTAATTTTCTTCTCAGAAATGCCCGGACACGAATGAGGCAACGGAGTCTAAGCGGCCATGGCGGCGGTGTCAAGCGGAACAGGAGAGGTGCGGCTGCGGGCGATGTGAAGCGGCGCAAGAAAAAGTCGATCTATTGGAGGGAGTTGTGATTCAGTAACAAAAAACCATTGAGATCTATTCCAACGAATCTCACGGTGCGCCGTGAGAACACCCCGTATCGTCATGGGTTGGGACACATCCTCGGGATCCTTCCACTCGCCCTCACGCCGGATGGCGCTCGGACTTCGGTCAGGATGACAGTGGTTAAGTTTATCGGTGCATATTCAAGTCCTTCGTTTGGAGAAGATGATGGCCGCGCAGCGTAGGTCGGCCCTGCACGATAGAATACTTGCAGCCATGGAACCGATCTCGCACTTTTTCTATTCCGACCGTTTAAAACTGCAACTGTGGGATTACGGACAAGACGGCAAGCCTTCTCTGGTGCTGGTCCACGGCGGACTGGACCACGCGCGCAACTGGGACTGGGTGGCGCGTTCGTTGCGTGAACACTACCACGTGTACGCACTCGATCTTCGTGGACACGGCAACAGCGCTTGGGCTCCAGGCGCGATGTATGGCATTGCCGAACACGTGCTGGATCTTTCCGCGCTGCTGGACATCATCGACGAGTTCCCTATCCGCCTGGTTGGACACTCGCTGGGCGGCATGATCGTGCTGCACTATGCCGGTATTTATCCCGCGCGCGTGGCGAAAGCGATTTCCATTGAAGGCATCGGTTTTCCGGCTGCTCATCGTACACAAGGCACGGCCAGCCAGAGGTTGCGGACATGGATTGAGAACGTCCGCGACATTGAAAAGCGCACGCAGAAGCCTTATCCCACACTGGACGCGGCGGTGGCCAGGATGAAGGAAGCCAATCCGCATCTGACGGACGAAGTTGCACGCCACCTGACGCGGCACGGCACCAACTGGGAATCCGACGGGTCGATAGTCTGGAAGTTCGACAACTACGTGCGGGCCATTTCTCCTTACGGCCATCACTTGCTGGATGCGGTGGAACTCTTTGGACAAATCACCGCGCCGACTCTTGTGTTCTGGGGACTGGAAAGCTTTGCGCCTGTCCCGGAAAATGATCCGCGAGTGCAGGCGATCCGCAACGGACGCATGATCAAAGTCCCGAAAGCCGGACACTGGGTGCATCACGACCAACTGGATTTGTTCCTGAAGGAAGCCACCGAATTTCTACGCGATTGATTTCCTATAAGAATAAGAACGCCATCATCCCAAGGTCCGGGGCTGCTTCGCTTTCCACTATCGCGCTCTTCTATAATTTCCGCGTGGCGCCGCGGCGATTGCTTGCCGCGCTTTGAGGAAAACAATGCAAATCACAAAACATCTGCAAGCGTTCTCCATAAAATTTGTTGCACTCTTTCTGGCCTTGATCATGGTTCAGACCCAGGGACTGCGGGCGCAGAGCTCGTCACCCCAGTTGCCAGACCCCGGCAAAGTATCGATGAGCGCGGAGCAGCAGCAAAAACTTGGTTTGCAGGGCATGGGCGAAGTTTACAAACAGATGCCGGTACTGCCGGATTCAGATCCGCTGTCGCGTTACATTGAGCATCTGGGGAAAAAGCTGACGGAAGTCCTGCCACCGGACCATACATGGCCGTACCAGTTCCACGTGATCCCGGCGTCAGACATCAATGCGTTTGCGTTGCCCGGCGGACCGATCTTTGTGAACGTGGCCACGATTCAATCTGCCGACGGTGAGGCGGAACTAGCCGGGGTGATGTCGCACGAAATCTCGCACGTTTACATGCAGCACTCCGCCAAACAGGCTCCCAAGGCCGCAGTGACACAAATTTTTGCGGGACTGGCCGGCGTGCTGTTACCGGAATCCGGTTTGGGCAACCTGGGACGCGTGGGAATACAGATCGCGGGCGGCTCGGTGCTTTCAAAGTACTCCCGCAAAGACGAGTCGCAGGCCGACGCTGTGGGAGCGATCATCATGTACAAAGCGGGATACAATCCGCAGGCCATGGCGGACTTCTTTACCAAGCTGGAACAGAAGTACGGCAAAGGCGGACCGCAATTTTTGAGCGACCATCCGAACCCGGGCAACCGCCAACAGGCGATCAAGACGGAGATTCGCCCGTGGCCGCGCAAGGACTACATCGGTTCCAGCAACACGTTTGAACGCGCACACCGCGAAGCCGAAGGCCTGAAAACCTATACGGCCAAGGAAATTTCCGAAGGCGCGAAATCTGGAGCCTGGCAGGCCAACAACCAGAGAAGCGGCGCGTGGCCTTCCGGTGTTCCGATTCCCGCGAACGGCGAGGTCTCCACGCCGCAAACGGGATCGCAACCTGCAACACAGCCTACTTCGCAAACCACTTCGCAAACATCGGGCCAGGCGGGCGCAGCAGCGGCGGCGCCGAGTTCGGGCGTTTCGTATGAGCTCATCAAGCCGAGCGGCAAGTTTGCGCAAATGTCACTCACCAGCTTGACTATTTCTTATCCGGACAACTGGAAGGCCATGGGCAATGGCGACAACGCAACGATTGGTCCCACGGAAAGCGTGACGCAAAACGGTGTGTCTTACGGCGTGGTGATGAGTTCAGCGCCAAGCGGAACGCTGGACGCAGCGACGCTTGCCTTGATCCAGAACCTACAGAATGACAATGCGGGCATGCACGTTACGGAAAACTCGAAGCCCATTACGGTGAACGGCGTAGAAGCGCGGTCAACCTATCTGGGCACCTATTCTCCGCTGCAAGTGAACGGACAACCTCTGCCGGAACGCGACTGGCTGGTGACGATGCTGAACCGCAGCGGCGCGTTGAGCTTTATGGTGTTTGTTGCGCCGGAACATGACTTCAATAAGCTGCGTCCGACGTTTGAACAGATGCTCAAGAGCGTGCAGATGAAGTAAGAGGCGGTTGGCTGCGCTTAGGGGCGGTAAGATTGTTTTCATCGTGAGAACTCCCTGACACTGCATGGCGGCAGAGGCATTGTCGGGGTCCTTCGACTCACTCGGATTCGCAAGGCTCGTCCGAGTTCGCTCAGGATGACAGGGGTTAAATTTTCTCGGTGACTCCTGGGGCACTGGTGATAGTCCACGCTTGTTGCCGACGGCAGTGTATCCCTCCTGGACGCTATCCAGGGCCATCGTCTCCGCTATAATCGCGAACGCTCTGCATCTTTAGTTCCCGGGAATCCGTAATGAAAAATGCTTTTGTCGGCAAGCTTGTTTGCTCGAGCTTAGTTTTGCTGAGTTTTATTTTTACAGCGGGAGTAGTCAGCTTCGCGCAGCAGCCTGCGCTGACGGCTCCGCAGCAACTGGCACGGGACATCTTTAAAGAATTGATCGAGATCAACACCACGGACACGCCGGCAGGCGACGTAGGCAAAGCGGCCGAGGCGATGGCGGCCCGGCTGATGGCGGCCGGATTCCCCGCTGACGACATACGCGTAATTGGACCGCTACGGAACAAGCGGAACCTGGTGGCGCGGATTCACGGCAAGGGTCCGGGCAAGCCGATTCTGTTCCTCGCCCATTTGGATGTGGTGGAAGCGTTGGCCAAGGACTGGTCTCCGAACCTTGATCCGTTCAAGCTGAATGAAGTGGATGGATTCTTCTACGGGCGCGGGACAACGGACATCAAGGAAGGCGACACGTTCCTGATAACCACGTTCATACGGCTGAAGCAGGAAGGCTTTGTGCCGTCACGCGACTTGATCCTGATGCTGACGGCGGACGAAGAAGGCGGCGATTCGAATGGCGTGCAGTGGCTGCTGAAGGAACATCGCGACCTGATTGACGCCGAGTACGCCGTGAATACCGACGCCGGGGATTTTGAGTGGCAGAAAGGCAAGCGCCTGCTGCTGGGCATGGAAACCAGCGAAAAGAATTACGTGGACTTTACGCTGGAAGTAAAGAGCAATGGCGGGCACAGCTCGCGTCCGGGGAAGGACAATGCAATCAACCGGCTGGCCGCGGGGCTGGTCCGGTTGGGAGAGTTTGATTTCCCCGTGGACTTAAACGAAACAACACGAGCGTTTTTTGAACGCACTGCCTCGCTACAGGATGCGGCGACGGCGGCCGACTTCCGGGCGATCGTGAAAAATCCTGCTGACAAGGCTGCCGCGGCGCGGTTGGCACGGTCCACATATTTCAACGCGCTCATGCGGACCACGTGCGTGGCGACCCTGCTGGAAGGCGGACACGCCCATAACGCATTGCCGCAGTCCGCTAAGGCCAACGTGAACTGCCGCATGCTGCCGGACGCGAAGCTGGCCGACGTCGAAAATACGTTGAAGAAAGTCTTAGCGGACGACCGCATCAGCATCACGGTGGTCGGCGATCCGGGAACGGCGCCGGCGTCACCGCTCCATCCGGTGCTAATGAAGAAGCTGGAAGAATTCAGCAAAAGGCTTTATGGCGGGATTCCGGTAGTTCCGGTGATGGATACCGGAGCGAGTGATGGCAAGTATCTGCGTATTGGCGGGATTCCCACGTACGGCGTGCGCGGAGTATTCATGGACGTGGACGACGAACGCGCGCACGGAAAAGACGAACGAGTGGGCGTGAAGGATTTCTACGACGGCGTGGAGTTTTATTATTTGTTTGTGAAGAGTTTGGCGGAGTAGAGCTTTTTATTCGTGCTTCGCACGGGCCTACGGCAGTGAGGAAGGAATCTTTTCTTCGCTTACCCAGCCTTACGGCTTCGCATTCGCTCGCCTTAGGCTGGGCTAACCTGTGGTCGCGCCTATGGCGCTTGGATCATCGAGATGCACGAATCCACGTCAAAGATTGCATGATGAATAAGGTTCGACAACCATAACGGTAAGTGCGGTTCGCAATTCGAAGCTCCCTCGCCTTGCACCCAGTTCAATCAAGCTGACGCATCGTGGCAGAGCGCGGCTCGAGATGACACGCGCGTTGGAGCAGACTAATAATTGTGATCCGAAACGTTTCGGGAGAAGCCCGGCAGCTATCAGTAAAAATCACTGCAACTGAGGAAGAAGCCGCAGGTTTTGCAGGAGAGCTTGCAGCGAGATTCTTTCATCTTGGAGCCGCAGGTAGGGCAGTAGGTTCCGGGATCGGCGGCCGTGACAGGGTTGGGCGCTTCATTGACGGCGACGATGGGGGCAAACTGCGGCTTGTTGTTCATGGCGTTGGTTGGGCGATCAGGCGCTGGCCCGCAGAATGTCGCGGATTTCACGGTTGATCTTGGCGCACTCGCGGCTTCCCTTATCGATCAGTTCATTCCAGCGGCGGGCATCGTCATCCAGCTTCATCTGCGCCAGCAGGTATGAAGCCTGCAAGATGGTTTCAATCGAGTTGCTCAAATCGTGCGCCAGCGCACGCAACCGGCTGTTGATTTCAGCGGGAATCTTGGCGGTGGGATCGATGTTGGCCGGGCCATCCATAGCGTCTGCCCCCTTGTCTACAAAATCATCTTATGTTGGAGAGGCGGAGAGAAGCAATGGGATTGAGGCGGGGTGTCGCCCTTGGAGATAGGCTGTGGCGCCAAGACATTTTTGGGTGATCGCAGTGAGACGTGGCAATGCCACGTCTCTACGCCGAGACAATCGTCCGCCCGCAGGAAAATTGTCACAACAATTGATCGGAGAGAGCACCAAGCGAGAAAGCCTAACCTTCCCAAACGAACGCGTCGAAGCGGCGGCGGGTATCAAAGCCCAGTTTGCGGTAAAGATCCACGGCCTTGTTGTTGGCTTCCGTCACGGTAAGGCTGAGCGCGGCGAAATTACGGGTACGCAGTTCCTGAGCACAAAGGCCCATGAGAGATTCACCGATCCGTCGTCCGCGATATTCCGGGAGGACGCAGACCTGGGTCACGTGGCCGATATCGTCGCGGACGCGGGAACAGAGCAGGAGTCCGGCGATGGAACGCGTGGGCTTGTGGATCGCGACAAATGACCCGTGGGCATCAAACATGCCGCATCCGGGGAAGCGGACGATGTTATTCAGGAAGCGCAGAGCCCCGCTGAGGCTGCGGTACTGGTCGTTGATTTCAGAATCCACGTGTCCGCGATAGGCCGTGGTGATGACAGCGGCGGCGAGCTGGAAATCGGCTTCAATCCAGCGGCGGTATTCAATATCCGGCACTGCGGTAATCCGCGGACGGTAGCTGCCGTTCAAAGGCAGCATCATGAACAAACGAGGAAATTGCTGGAAACCTTCACGCAGAAACGGCTCGCTGAGCACACCGGATTCGTGAGGCAGGAGCT
The DNA here is from genome assembly GCA_025357215.1 of Acidobacteriaceae bacterium. Lineage (GTDB taxonomy): Bacteria > Acidobacteriota > Terriglobia > Terriglobales > Acidobacteriaceae > Angelobacter. The sequence goes on from JANXPR010000206.1 coordinate 7,274, forward strand.
GGGCCTCAATGCGCCGAACGCCGGGAGAACGCTGCAAGGTCTCGATGACATGTTCGGCGAGGCGGCGCTCCACGGTGTCGCCTTCGATCTGTAGAGAGCCATCGGCATAGAGGTCGCCAATCACGCCCTTGCTGCCTTCATAAACGAAGAAAGCATAGCCGCCAATGTGATCGTCTTTTACGGCGGCGTAGCCGGGAAGGATTTTGGAATCGATGTAACGGAGAATCATCTCCGCGGAGGGACGGTAGTCCCAGGACATGGTGTCTGACCAGAGCCGGGTCTCCTGGTCCAGCAAAGGACGCAGGTGGTGGGAACTGAAATGTCTTAGATCCAGGATTTCCACGCCAAAAGAGCCATGAGTCCGGTGTGTGTCAATTGGGGTATGCAACGCCATGAAGCTTCCCTGGCCGGCCCGCCTCAAGGCAAAACGGCTTCAAACTAAAAGTCTAGCGCGATAGGCAAGCGGCGTAAACATGTATCGCCGTTTTGCGAACCAAAGCAGTAGGAACCAGCAGCGCCACGGTCAACTACTTGCTTTTTGCCACCTGAAAGAATTCAAGGCTCTGAGGAGCAAAAATCCCGAGAGACGAAACCTGGCGATCGCCGACCAGGGCCCGAACCGCGTCAATGTTGCCGAGCCTGATGACGAGAACGTGCTGGTCCGAGGGGACGCCATCTTCATAGCGAAGAATGTTCTGGTTACGATAGAAATTCAGGCCGTAGAACACTTCCCTTTTCACGTCAAAGGCCAGAATAGGACCGGAAGCAACGCCGAGCTCACGCAAGCGGGAATCCACGGCGCGGGCGGAAACTTTCTGGTCAATGAGAGAACCAACCGAGGGATGCAGCAGGAAAGTGATTCCCAACATGAGGGGAAGAACGGTGGCAAAATGCAGAGTTTGCAGGCCCCGCCGCCGGACCAACAGCAAGACCGCAATAGCAATCACACCGGCTGAAACCATGATGATGTAGCGGGTAGCCACTGGAACAGGCTGCTTGTACATCTGCCAGGGAACCATTAGGGTCGCCGCCAGGAGAGTTCCGCAGAGCAGTGAATGGCACATCAGCAGGACACGCGGAATCTTTTTGAGGCGATGAAGAAAAGTAGCAGTAAGCAGGCCGGCCGGCGGAATCGCCGGAAGAATGTATCCCGGCAGCTTGGAGCGCGAAATGCTGAAGAAGAGGATAGGGATGATGATCCAGAGAGCCAGAAAGAGAGTGAGTCCATCATCTTTGGCGGCATCTGGTTTGGCGGCATCAGGCCGCGAAGTAGAAGATGCTTGCGGCTCGGCTTGCAGGCTAAGCTGCGGCGCAGTGTCTTCTCCGGCGTTGCGAATGCGCTTGATGATGTCGCGCATGGCCAGAAACAAAGCCGGCACGGTAAACAGAATCCACGGCATCACCCAGGCCAGAAAAACGGGGATGTAATACCAGAACGGTTGCGAATGACGATAAAGGTTGGTGCCAAAGCGTTCCAGATTGTGCTCGACAAAGAAGATGTGAAAGAACCGAGGCACTTTACTCTGGACCGCGATGTACCAGGGCAGAGTTACCACGGCAAACAAAGCAAAGCCTGGCGCCCAAAGCGTGCGGAAGAAAACTTTTCCCTGGCGCTGGAGCACGGCGTACGCGGCGACGATCAACACCGCAAACGCCGGAGCCACGGGACCTTTTGCCAGCGCCCCTATTCCCAGCAGAACGTAAAACACGCCGAGCCAGGTTTTCTTTTCCGTCTGATTCCAGGCCCACCAAGCGAGCAGAGCGGCGCAGAGCGGCGCGGAAAGCGGCATGTCAGTGGACGCACCGCGGGCAAAGGCCAGCACTCCAACCATGGAACAGCTGATGAGGGCGGCGTCCATTTCAGTCCCTGGGCGGAAGCGGCGCATGAAGAAGAAGGTAGCGATCGTCAGGGCAAAGGCTAACATCCCAGAAGGAACCCGCGCGGCCCAGTCATGCACGCCATAAAAGCGATACGAAATCATTTCCATCCAGTAAAGCAGGACAGGTTTTTCCAGCCAGGGTGTGCCGTTGAGCGTGGGGACGATCCAATCGTGACGGTCAAACATTTCGCGGCCGATTTGTGCGTAACGCGGTTCGTCCGCGCCCAGCAGTCCGAGTGAACCCAGTCCGAAGAAGAAAATAAAGGCGGACACGCCCACCACGACGATCAACTGGAAGACCATCAACTTGGTGGAGACGCTCAGAGCGCCTCCGTCTCTTATAGGCATGGTTCCACCGGGGCGAACTTGGATTTGGGAAACAAGATCAGTTTTTCGTGTGACTCAGCTCGGATGCGAAGAGCTCTTCTGTGACGAAGACCTGAGCATTCTACTCCGAAGCTCCGAGAGAACACGATCAGTGGCCGCGGCGATTGGGCCCAGAGTGGAAAAACCGCTGGCGCATTCGTGTCCGCCGCCACCGAACTCTTCCGCGATCTCCGCCACGTTGACGGCGCCTTTGCTGCGAATACTAACGCGCACACGATCATGCGCCACTTCGCGGAAGAAACAGGCGACTTCGACCCCGGCAATGCTGAGCGCGTAATTCACCAGACCTTCGGTATCTTCATCGAGTGCGTTGCAGTTGAGCATGTCCTGGCGGGTAACGGACATCCATGTAACCGCGCCTTCCTGGCGCAGTCCACCGAGCGCCACGCCGAGCAAACGCATTTTGGAAATGGGGTTGGCAAAATAAACGTTCTGGGCGATGTGCGCGGGATCAGCGCCGTGCTCCACCAGGCAACGCGCCAGTTCGAAGGTATGGGCGTTGGTGGGCGAATAGGCGAATGAGCCGGTATCAGTAAGCACGGCCGTGTAGAGGCACGTGGCAATGTCTGGTGTAACGCGGACACGGGCGGCGATGGCCAGGCGGAAAATCATTTCCGCAACAGCGCAGGCTTTGTGATCAAACCAGTTGATGTCCGCAAAAGCCTTCGCTGAAGGATGGTGATCTATATTGATAAGAAAATGACCGTTGAGGCCTTCCACGCGGCTGCGTTGAACACTGTCACACTCCAGGATTATGGCCGCATCATAGTGGCCGGCGGCCTTGGCAGACGGAATGACGGAGGAGTGGATGATTGTTTCCGCGCCGGGCAGCGGATGGTAAATCACGGGAACGCCATCGGCCAGAATCACGTCAGCGGTCTTGCCCATTTTGCGCAGAACCTGGGCCAGGGCGAGCGCGGAACCAACGGCGTCGCCATCCGGCCGCGCGTGCGAGGTCACAAGAAAGTGACTTCCCTGTTCAATTTTCTGTAAGACGTGTTCGAGTTGGTGCATGGTCCCTATTGTGTGGCCCCGGGTTGTGAGGCTGGTCTTACTTTTTACGCTTCTTGATTCGTCCCAGAAGCTCTTCAATTCGTCCGCCGTATTCCTGCGAGCGGTCAAGAATAAAAGTGAGGTCAGGAATATGCCGTTTGCCCAGACGCTCCAGCAGTTCGTGCCGGATAAATCCCTTGGCGGCGTTGACGGCCTTGACGGTCTCTTCGCTCTCACGCTCGTCGCCAACCACCTGAAGGAAAACGCGTGCGCTTTTGTTATCGACCATCACGACTTCACTGACCGTGCAGAGCGCGATCCGGGGGTCGGCGAGATCGCCTTCAATGATGGCGCCGATCTCTTCCTTGAGAGTTTCAACGATCCGTCCGAGATGATGTTGCTTGCCTCTTTGCTCCGGCATTTTTCACTTCACGAAAAACTAGCAAGAATATCAGAGAAAGCTTATGGAAGAAATAGGGAGTTGGCAGGCGATATCCAAGCTATAGGCCGGGTTGAGATTTGGTAAGTGAGTAATTTGGTAAATGGGTAAATGAACTTCAACACCAGAAACGCGGGTTTTCAATTACCCAATTACAAACTTACGCAATTACCAATTTGTCTATTTAGTCTTTCTCCTGGCTGTCGCCGCTATCGAGATAGTCGAGGAACGAGTCAACGATTTCCGCGCCGTTGTTGTTGGCGAGCCGGACGGCGGTATTTTCCACGTTGCGCATCAGGCCTTCCAGGTAGTCACGCGAATCGGAAATACTGACCACGCCAAGCGTGGCACGCTGCCAGAGGTCAGAGACGTCAATTTCAGCGACAGATACGTTGAAGGAATTCCGCAAACGGTCTTTCAGGCTGCGGACGACGTGACGCTTGTCCTTGAGGGAGTGCGCGTCTTCAATCCGGATTTCAAGCGTGAGATAGGCGATGGGCATGAGCACAAGAATCTTACCGCTGATTAACACTGATGACACAGATCGGGAAAAAAGCAATTGGCATTCAGCACTCAGCATTCAGCCCCGTGGCATTTTCGCTGGTGGATTCACTAGAGGTATTTGAGGGTCTTAAATTTGTTGTAGCCGGCACGGGTAAGGCGTCCGAGTTCGGCAAAAAGCGGTTTGTCGACCGCCGTGAAGTTGAAGCAGGCCTTGCCCTGCATACGCTTCATCAGGCCGGGTGACGCGTCTTTCAAGAGTTCCGGGCAGCCATAAACAGGCATGAGGTGGTAGCTCACGTAGTTCTTTCCCGCGCGGACGGCGGCAAAGAACATTGGCTTGCCTTTGTAAGTCGCCTCGCGGGATTCAAGATAATAGTAGTCGGCGTTAGTGCTCTTTAATGCCATCTGCTTTTGATACGGCGCGAGCAGTCCGCAAAGCGCGGAGAAGACAGGTGCGAAGCCAGGGTTTTTGGATTTTGCGGGGGAAGGTTTTGCGGTGGAAGATTTTGAAAGTTTTTTAGCGGATTTTTTTGCGGTCGATTTTTTGGTTATATCTTCTTAGGTTCGGTTTTCAGGTGTCGCCCCGCTGGGGCTTGAAATTCATTACCTCGTCTACCCAGGCCTGCCGGCCTGGGCTAACTCATATCGCGCCTACGGCGCTGGGCCATTGACATGCCAACGACATAGTTCACGTTAACATGGTTCACGTCAACAACCACGCTTGCGTTGTCAATAAGCAAAGTGTCGTCCCGCTGCAGCTTCAGTCGTCCCTAACGGGACTTGGGTTTCTTTGGCCTTGCACCCCGGCACTTGAAGGCGAGTCACACAAAATGCGCGACTCGCCTCCTGCATACCGGGCTATTTTCAGGCGTCCCTGCCGGGACGCTGGGTTCTACTTTCTCCAAGTTAGTTCGTGAATGCGCCTCTTTAGGATTTTCATGGTAGCGTTGGGCTTTTCCCTTGCAGTCCGGAAGGGCCAAGCTTTTCTTTTACCATCACACCGCTGAGTTGCTGGCGAATCATTTGCGAGACGAGGTTGGCGATACGCTGCGCGGCCGCGGCCACGGGAACACCGCGGGCGTGAATGTTCGAGATCAAGTTGCGTTGAGCGTCATTGTCTCCACGGCGAGGACGGAAGGCCATGTAGGCGGAAAGGCTTTCGGCCGCCGCGAGGCCGGGACGTTCGCCGATGAGCAGCACGACGACCTGAGGCTGAAGGATGTCGCCAATTTCGTTCATGATGCCCACGCGGCAATAGCGTATCGCAAACGGCTGCCCGAGGGTCCAACCGCGGGATTTGGCCTGGTCGGCGATCAAAGGTAGCAAGGCCGGGACTTGGGTGGCGACGGCGGTAACGGAAAGGCCATCCCCGATGGCGATTTGCAGATCGGCATGAGGAGGGCAGGTGGCAGCGATTTTTTCGCGGGCTTCGCTCGTGAAGGTGCGGCCGAGATCAGGACGGAGGAGGTATTCGTCTTTGCCGGCGGCGCGGGTGAAAACTTCAAAGAGCTTCCAGTGGACGGCGAATTCGGAGCCGAGATCGCGAGGCACGTCGAGCTCGGTACGGACTGCGTCACGGGCGGCAGCGTGGTCCTGGCGAAGATCAAGTTGTGTAACGGTTCGGTAGGCGGCGCCGACGCGGTCGACAAGAACGCGCGCGGGTGTACGGGCGCGGATACGGGTGAGGATGCCGGCGGGATCGAGTTTGTCGGTCATGTGTTAAGCAATTAGCAAATAGTAATTAGCCAAGACGGGCCCGCCCCGATGGGGCTTGAAATCGTTTCTCCTTTACAGCCTGGGCTACCGCTATGACGCGCCTACGGCGCTGGCACATAGTGAGAACTCCCTGTAGCGACATCGTGTGCCGAAACATTCCCGGGATCTTTCGACTCGCCTTCATTCCGGCGGGCCGGAACTCAGGCTCGCTCAAGATGACAGGGTTAGAAGCTGTGTTTTTTACCAAGCATTTTTCGCGAGCACAGAATAATTTGTTTGCGTGTCGCCCCTCCGGGGCTTGCTCCATATTTCTGAAGCGTTCCCAGCGCTTCCCTGCCCCACCAAGCCAAAACCGGGCTTGTTGGGGACCCCGGTTCGCGCTGGGCTAACTCATATCGCGCCTACGGCGCTGGCGTCTGGTCGTTCG
>JANXPR010000228.1 GCA_025357215.1 Acidobacteriaceae bacterium
TGCTGGCCGAGGTGATGGCGCTGCGGGGCATCGTGCTGAACCTGATAGCGGCGCAGAGCCTGGGCGAGAAGCTCAGCGAGGAAAGAATCCGGGAAATCGTGCGCCGCTCGGACAAGGACCGCTTCGAGAACGCGAACAAGAAATGGATCGACGCCGCGAATCACTACATGGGCCGGAGTCCGAGCCAGATCAAAAACAACGGCAAGCCCGGCAAAGGGTAATCTCCCATTCTTTCCGCCGGGAGTATACGGAGCGCGGGAGCCGAGTAAAGGGTCTGCGCTTTCGCTCCGATGAACGCGCACAACCCGCGCGCCCTTGACTCGCCTCCCTCTCCGCTCCTGTCTTGCGTCCGCTAAGAAAAAATGGGATGAGAAAAACGGGAGGCGTCATGCCCGCACGAAATCTCCTATTGGGTGAAGAAGGCGCGCACTCAGGAAAAAAGCGCACGCCCAAAGCAAAGAGGTTTATCGTGCGACCGCTCCGCGCAGAATCGAATCGAGTGCGCTCAACACAAATGCCTGCTGACGTGGCGGCAGCTTCTCAATCTCTTCCATGCGGCGCACAACCTTGAGGCTGGGTTTCCTAACGTTGTTTTTCTTTGTCGCTGCCTTGGGGTTCACCAGTGCATCGGTGGTGATATCGAGGGCCAGGGCGAAGCGCACAGCCATCTCTGCCGAAAGGCGCGTCTTGTCCAATTCGTAGGCTGATACAAGTGCCTGGATAAGGCCGATCTTCTTGGCCAGTTCTACTTGAGTGTAGCCGCGTTCCTTACGCAGACGCGCAAGACGCTGCCCTACGGTTTCGTTCCCGTAATCGAGCGGCGGAAGTTTCAAGGTCGGTCTCTTCGGCATAAGCAGATGCAGTTTAAAGCGTATCGGCAAGAATGCTTGACTGTGTACACAATCATAATGTATTTTTGCAAGCATTGAAGAGAGCATTTTCCTCTTGACAGGTTTTTTCGAGGAAGCCTGAAAACGAGCGAAAGGAGCCAAGCCGATGCCGCGAGTCCCGGACGATCTGAAGGAGAGGCTGAAGCGGGAAGTTTCCGTCGAACGGCTGGCCGAGGCGCGCGGGGTGAAGTTGCGGCGCGTGGGCAAGCAGCTCGTGGGCCTCTGTCCCTTCCACAAAGACAAAAGCCCGAGTTTACGAATCGACCCGGCGCAAAACATCTGGCACTGCTTTGGTTGTGACCGCAAGGGAGACGTGATCGAGTGAGCGTATTGGCCGGTGCCACCGTTATGGTCAGAAACACGACGTGGTCGTCATCAACTTCCTCAATGAGCGGAACGAGGCAGACCGCCGAGTGCTCGAACTGCTGACGGAAAAGTTCAGTCTCTTCAGCGGGGTATTTGGTGCGTCCGACGAAGTACTCGGCACAATCGAATCTGGAGTCGATTTCGAAAAACGCATTCTGTCCATATATCAGGAGTGCCGGACTCCCGAAGAGATCGACGCCGCATTTCAGGCCCTTCAGATGGAAATGGACGAAACTATCCGCGCCAGGCTAGATGACACCCGCAAGCAGCTCTTTGAGCATTTCGACGAAGAAGTGCACCAGCGCCTCAAACTCCAACTAGAAGATACCAAGGCCCAGCTTGACCGCTTCAGTAAGCGATTCTGGTCGATCACGCGTTTCATCCTCGGCAAGCGAGCTAATTTCGATGAACCTGCACTAGCGTTTGATCTTGAACAGCCTCCGCGGGAAGACATTTCTCGTGGCCGTTATCACCTCATCTCAAAATCGGCTCCACGGGCCAGCGAGACAGAAGGTGAGGAACGTGACTCGTTTTTATACCGCTTGTCCCATCCGCTCGGTGAATTGGTCATCGACCATGCAAAGCGGGCTGACACACCGCCAGCACACATCGTCTTTGATGTCACGCATCGCCCAGCGAGAATCCACGTCGTGGAGGCCCTACGCGGGCAGAGCGGCTATCTGACTCTTACCAGATTGGCAATCGATTCGTTTGAGCGCGAGGAGCACCTGCTATTCTCTGGCTTCTTGTCCGATGGGCGTCCGCTCGATCCGGAGACCATCGAGAAGCTCTTCGAATGCGCCGCAAAGGTCCAAGGCTCAAATACGTTATCCGATGAGGTGTCAAGCCGCCTTGGCCTAGACGTAGAGCGGCACTCAAAGGCTACAATCAGTCGATCTCTGGAACAGAACAGCAAATACTTCAACGACGCACGGGATAAGTTGGAGAAGTGGGCCGACGATCTGGTCCTCGCATCTGAAAAGGCGCTGACGGACACCAAGGAGCAAATCAAGGCGCTTCGCCGTCAAGCGAGGCAATCAGTTACCTTGGACGAGCAGCACGAAATACAGCAGAAGATCCAGAAATTGGAGCGGGCTCAACGTCGGCAGCGGCAGGACATCTTCAAGGCAGAAGACGAAATCATGGAAAAGCGAGACAGGCTCGTCGAATCATTAGAACGCAGGCTCGCCCAGAAGTCCTCCGGCGAATGCTTATTCACGATAGCCTGGTCAGTCGTATAACCGTAAACAGGAATAAAATGAGTCAAGCACAAGCCATTCACTCGAACCAGAAATACGAGAAGCTGAAGAACCTGCTCAAAGAGCTGTTTCAGCTTGACCAGCCTGATCTGGACTTCGGCCTGTATCGCATCATGCACGCCAAGAGCGCTGAGATCACGCAGTTTCTCGACAACGATCTACTCCCACAGGTGAAACAGGCATTCAGCCTCTATCAGAGCGCTGACAGCGCGGAATTGCAGAAAGAGCTCGCGAAGGCTATCGAGCAGGCGCAGGCCTTGGGCGCCGACCCCGAAACACTGCCAAAAGTGAAGGAGTTGCGCAACAAGCTGGCGAATGACGCCGTTGATGTGGGAGCGCTGGAAAATGAGGTTTACGACCACCTCTTCAGCTTCTTCCGCCGTTATTACTCCGATGGCGATTTCCTTAGCAAGCGGGTTTACAAACCCGAAGTCTACGCCATCCCGTATGAGGGAGAAGAGGTCAAACTACACTGGGCCAATCGTGACCAGTATTACATCAAGACCAACGAGTATCTGCGCGACTACACCTTCTGCCTGCGTCCCGACGACAAGAATCCGATGCGCGTCCATTTCATGCTTGCTGATGCGACCGAGGGCGAGCACGGAAATGTTAAGGCAGCGGACGGAAAGGAGCGCGCATTTATTCTTGCCTCCGAAAATTTCATCGCTGAGGTAAACGGCGACCTTACCATCCGTTTTGAGTACCGCCCGGCGACTATGAGCGATTGGCCTGCCGACGTAGCGGAAGGCAAACACAAACCTCCTTTACAGAAGGATCTCGCCGCAATCGCGGTGAAACGTATCCTGACTGTGACTGACGGAGCTGTCCTGCCATGGCTGGCCGAGATGTCAAAAAACCATGTCAATGGAAGTGGCCAGAATGCTGGTCATAGCAGGCTCGATTCACATCTTAGCTGTTACGTCGCTAAGAACACTTTCGACTATTTTATCCACAAGGAGCTTGGCGCATTTCTTCGGCGGGAACTTGATTTCTATATCAAGAATGAAGTGATGCACCTTGATGATGTGGCAGAGGAGACGGTACCGCGCGTCGAGCAGTACCTTTCTAAGATTAAAGTCATCCGTGATATTGCCGGCAAATTCATCGACTTTCTTTCCCAGCTTGAGGAGTTCCAAAAGAAGCTCTGGCTGAAGAAGAAATTTGTTGTTGAGACCAACTACTGCATCACGCTGGATCTTATCACGGAGGACTTATACCCAGCGATAGCAGCGAATGAAGCCCAACATGAGGAATGGGTAAAGCTATTTTCAATCAACGAAATCAGGGAGTCTCTAGTAACCCCTCAATACACGAACCCTCTCACTCCTGAGTTCCTTCGAGCCAACCGGTTTCTAAGCATTGATACACGCCACTTTGATTCTGCTTTTTCCGCGCAGCTGATTCAGGAAATTGCCAAAGATCACAAGAGTATTCCGGATGGCGTGTGCGTGAATGGCGACAACTTCCACGCGCTGAATCTTCTTCAGCGCAGGCATCTTCGTGACGTGACAAGCATCTACATCGACCCGCCCTACAATACGGATGCCACTCCCATTGCTTACAAGAACGGTTATCGGCATTCGTCTTGGCTATCCCTCATTGAGAATCGGCTTGATATTGGTATGCGCTTCCTGGCCGACACTGGAATTCTGTGCGTAACGATAGATGATGTTGAACTACATGTACTACGTAGCCTTATCGAAGCGTCGATGCCGGAATTCGACATGATGGGAGTGGTTCCAATTAAGAACAACCCGGCAGGTCGAACTGGAACTGTCGGATTCTCCATTTGCCATGAATATGCTTTGTTCTATGGGCTAACTGATCACAGCCGAGTTGGACGCTTAGAACACAGTGAGGCCCAGAAAGCACGATATAAAGAGAAAGATGAGATTGGTTTTTTTGAGTGGACTAACTTCCGTAAGCATGGTGGCTTGAACACCTATAGAACCGCCCGCCCGCGACAGTTCTACCCGATCTATGTCCAAGGTGATAAGGTTCGGATTCCGAAAATGTTATGGGCCAGTGCTACCCGGTCATGGGACGTTTTGGAACAACCGGAAGC
>JANXPR010000251.1 GCA_025357215.1 Acidobacteriaceae bacterium
GCACGGTGCTCGGTCCGGCCGTGGGCGGAACTCGCTTCTGGTCTTATCCCAATGAAGCCGAGGCCATCACTGACGGGCTGCGGCTTTCCCGCGGGATGACTTACAAGAATTCCCTCGCCGGGCTGCCGTGTGGCGGCGGAAAGTCCATCATTCTGAAAAGCGAGAAAACGCTGGATAGCGAAAAGGGAGACCGCGAAAAACTCTTTCGTGCCCACGGCAAACTGGTGAACCATCTGGGCGGGAAATATGTAACCGCGGAAGACGTGGGCACCAGTCCCGCGGACATGGAAATTATTTTGCAGGAAACCGCGCACGTGGCCGGATTGCAAGGCCGTTCGGGTGATCCGTCACCACATACGGCGCGGGGCGTGTTTCGGTCCATGCAGGCGGCGGCCAGGCATGAATGGGGAAGCGATGAGCTAAAGGGAAAAACCGTGGCCATACAAGGCTGCGGGCACGTGGGCTACTACCTTGCTGGAGAACTGGCCCGCGTTGGAGCGAAATTGCTCGCCGCCGATGTCGACACAGAGAAGGCCCAGCGCGTGGTGAATGATTTTGGAGCATGGCAGGTTGCGCCTGACGCCATTTTGTCCGCGCGTGTTGACATTCTCGCGCCGTGCGCGTTGGGCGGCATCATCAACGATCAAACGATCCCGCAGCTGCAAACTGGAATGATCGTGGGCGGAGCCAACAACCAGTTACTTGAGTCTCGCCATGGCGACGAGCTGCATGCCCGCGAGATTCTCTACGCGCCGGACTATGCGGTAAACGCCGGCGGCGTGATCCACGGTTGTTGCGTGGAAATGTTGCAATGGGATGAGCCGCGTACGCTGGCAAAGATCGACGCTATTTATGACACTCTGCTGAATGTGTTTAAGACGGCGGAAACAGAAAACATGGCTACCTACCGTGCCGCCGACCGCCTGGCCGAAAATCGTTTGGCTGAAGATCGCTTGACCAAAGACCGCCTGGTAGAAGACCGCTTGACCAAAGACCGGCTGTAACGGCCAGGGCTTAGCTTGATTCCCTCCGGCAATCATCAATGTTTATTCAATAGTTAACTTCTTACTTACTTGCTTGGCCTATTCCCAAATTGGCACGGAATGCACCGGACTAAGTGAAAACTTAATGGGACATACATTGACGCTCCATTCTCCGGGTCGGTAGTCTTCTCGCTAGTCAGTCGATTTATCGGTGAGCTTGCTTCTGGAAATCTTTAGAGCTCGGCGAGAGCAGAAAGAGAAGACCCTCCATGCCCTACCAGTCCTTTTTCACCAAGCTAATCTTGTTGTGTCTGGTGACTCTACCGGCACTCGGACAAAAAATAATCGTCACCGGATTTGAAACACCCGAATCGGTAGTACACGACGGATTAGCTGACGTTTACCTGGTTTCCAACGTAGGCGCGGGCGACCCCGGCGCGCTGGACCACAATGGATTTATTTCACGCGTCAGTCCTGGCGGAACAATTCTGCAACTGAAATGGATTCAGGACGGCGTAAACGGGGCCGTGCTGAACGGACCCAAAGGAATTGCTCTGCTTGATGGCGCGCTCTATGTCGCGGACATCGATACGTTGCGCATTTTCAATCGCTTTACCGGCGCGTCCATCGCCAGCATTGCGATTCCCAATCCCTTCGGCGCCAATCCGCTGTTCTTGAATGACGTAGCCGTGTCTGACAACGGTACTGTGTTCATCAGTGACAATGCCAACGGCGGGTTGTTCAAGGTTGACCCGCAAGGTCATGCGACCGTGCTTTCCATTGATTCGAGTCTGAATTTTCCCAACGGCCTGGTGGCCGACGGCACAAACAGCGCGATGTGGGTGACCTGGGTTGGCAACCAGATCATGCGGATCAATGGCGCGGGAAAGATTTCAGTCGTCGCCACCATACCCGCGCCGGATGTTTCTTCACTCGGACTTCCGCCGAACACGTTGCTGCTGGATGGGTTTGTCTTGCGACCGGACGGTTCGTTCCTGGTTTCAAGCTGGGTAACCGGGAGCGTGTATCACATCAGTGCAGGAGGGCGCGTCCTGAGTGTGGTGGCACAGTTTGTTTCGTTCTTCGATAACCCCAATAACCCTGATGGTCCGGCGGACATCAACGTGGACCTGCGCCGTCACCGCCTGTTGACGCCGTTGTTTGACATCAATCAGTTGGTGATCCAGCCGTTGTAATCGTTGTAATCGCTGATTTAGAGCGTGGTGATGCGGAGGAGCCATAGGGCTTCTCCGCGTTGTTACATTCACGCAAGTTAGTTTGTTTCGCCGGCTGGCATGAGCCAGCGAAAAGCCAACGTGGCCAGAATCGCTCCCACAAATTGAGTCGCGATGAAGGCGGGTGCGTCCTGCGGGCGGATACCAGCAAATGTATTCGTGAAAGAGCGCGCCAGAGTGACAGCGGGATTGGCGAATGATGTGGAAGCAGTGAACCAATATGCTGCGGTGATGTATGCGCCGACCGCAAAGGGAATAGCGGCAGGTCGTGCCCGAGAGCAACCGAAGATCACAATAAGCAATCCAAAGGTGGCAACGAATTCACTGAAGAGTTGGGCGGGCCCGCTGCGCACATGCGTGGATATCTGCATGACGCGCTGGGCGAACATAAGATGCGCGGCCCATACTCCAACCATGGCTCCCGAACACTGCGCGATGAAATAGGCCGGCACCAGCTTCCAGGCGAGATTGCCTTGCATGGCTTCCGCCAGACTTACGGCGGGATTGAAATGTGCGCCTGAGATGGGACCGAAAGTAAGAATCAGCGCAACCAGCGCGGACCCGGTCGCCAAAGTGTTAGCCAGCAGCGTGATCGCTACGTTGCCTCCAGCCAGCGATGCGCCCATGATGCCCGAGCCCACAACGGCCGCAAGAAGAAATGCTGTTCCCAGAAATTCTGCTGCGATACGACGCGATGTCGAGATCATTCGGCTCCGATGCGCTTGATTTCTTTTTGGATCGCCAGTTTATCAAGCGTAGCCAAAGGCAGCGCAAGGAAAAGACTGATGCGGCGGTCAAGCATCACGTAGGCGTCGCGAAATGCGCGCCTATTTCTTCCGCCGTTCCCCGGATAGCCGCGGGATCGGGCACGCCCCAATGGGCCGTCATTGGCTGGCCGGGCCAGATAGGGCAGACTTCGTTGGCGGCGTTGTCGCAGACGGTGAAAACGAAATCCATCGTTAGAACGACAAGCTGGGGAACGCTAATCTGGGCGGCGTCAGGCTGGGCGAATTCGTCCCAGTTCTTGCTGCGCAGGCCGTCGATAGGAAGATGAGCGGATTCGAGCTGCCTGAGCGCTTCTGGCCTAACCCTTCCAGAAGGATGGCTGCCCGCGCTGAAAGCTGCAAAATCGGGAAAGCCTTTCTTCCGAAGAATAGCTTCCGCCATAATCGAGCGGGCCGAGTTCCCGGTACAGAGAAAAAGAACGTTGTAGCGGCTTTTCATAGGCAGCTCTCCTTGCGAGTTGGGGATGAAAATTAAAGTTGATCGTTATTACCCGAAAATCAATCGCAACAGCCAGGCGCGCAACAACCGCCAGGTTTGGTCGCGCGGATGAACGCGCTCATGAATTTGCCGTCGGCTTCCTTGACCAGCGCGTCTACGTCGAGTCCTTGTCCGGAAAGAAACGCGCGCGCGTCTTCTACTCGGTATATCCGCGTAGGTTCAATTTCCACCGACGCAAAGCCTGCGTCGTGAAGTTTCGTCAGGTAGTCGGTCTCTGAGAGTGCTCCGGCAACACATCCTACCCAAAGCAGAACGCTCTTGCGGACTTCGTCCGGCATTTCACCCCGGACCACAACGTCAGAGACGGCGAAGCGTCCGCCAGGCTTGAGTACCCGGAAGGCTTCGCGCAGCACGCGATCTTTGTCGGCGGAAAGATTGATCACGCAGTTGGAGATGATTACGTCCACCGAATTGTCGGGTAGCGGAATGTGTTCGATTTCGCCTTTCAGGAATTCAACGTTTGCCACGCCGGCGTTCTTTTGGTTTTCTCGCGCCAGCGCCAGCATGTCATCCGTCATGTCCAGGCCGTAGGCTTTGCCGGTGGGGCCAACGCGTTTGGCGGAAAGCAGAACATCAATGCCGCCGCCGGACCCGAGATCGAGTACGGTTTCTCCGGCGCGCAATTCGGCCAGGGCCGTGGGGTTGCCACATCCGAGAGAAGCCTTCACGGCCTGTTCGGGTAACACGCTGGTTTGCGACGCGTTGTAGAGATTGCTGGTGATGGGGTCTACCTCGCCGCAACTGGCGGAGCCGCCACAGCAGGAGTTTGCGGCCCCGGAGATCACACGGCGGGCTGCTTCACCGTACTTTTCTTTCACCACTTCCTTGATGTTGACTTCACTCATGGTGCGACTCCTTATTTGCAGCAAACGATCTTCTGCGGTTCTACGGCTTTGTTGCGGGTGCAGCACTCGGCGTACAGGAAACCCAGGAGTTCTTCAAGCGCGGCGGTGTTGGCGGTGTAACGCAGGAAAGTGCCTTCGCGCTGGACGGCTACCAGGTCTTCATTCTTCAGCTTGTCCAAGTGGTGCGACAAAGTGGAAGAGGGGATTTCGACCTCTTCGCCGATTTCATTCACCACCATTCCGTCTGGGTGTGCGGCCAGCAGCAGGCGAACGATTCGCAGACGGGGTTCGGTTCCCATGGCGGAAAGCATGTCGGCGTAACGGGCCACGTCGCCGGGATTCGCCCGGGTAGAGCTAGTGCGTTTTGCAACCGGCAGGGAAGCAGGTTTAGGCATGCGGCCTCTCTTTCAGTATTTCTATTATAATGGAAATAAAGAATCATGTAAAAGGAAAAATCGCCGTTCGGGTGGTAAGCTAGCGCGATGTCGAACAGTCTGGAAGAACTACTTCAGCAGGGCTATCAGGCACGAAGGGAACATCGGTCAGCCGATTCCCGCCGGCTTTTTGCCGAGGCCGTTGATATGGCCCGCAAAGCTCACGCGCCGCTTGATATCGCGAAGGCCGTCACTGCCATGGGGAGTATCGAACGCGACATGAAGAACCATGACGCGGCGCTCCAAAATTATGGAGAGGCTGTGGCCATCTATCGGTCGGCCGGTGACGAACTGCGTTTGGCCCACGCGATCCGGCATATTGGCGACATCTATCTGGAAGCCTGTCAATTGCCACCGGCAGAACCTTGCTATGTGGAAGCGCTGAGGATCTACCGCGGCAACCCGAATACAGATCCGTTGGATCTGGCGAACGCGATTCGCGGGTTCGCGCTTCTCAATGAGGAATTAGGGAAGCGGGAAGAGGCGCGGCGGTTGTGGGAAGAGGCGCGCACTCTTTACGCTACCGTGAATGTTGAAGCTGGCGTGAAGGAGAGCGAGCGCAGGATTGCGCAGCTGGTCTGACGTTTATCGGCTGTCATGAAGACTACGTTTTCGGGGCTTTCTTTCGCACGTACAGCAGCTTGTCAATCTCCGCGACCAGAGTTCCGTCGCTGTCGATTACCGAGACGTGAAATTCCGGTTCGATCTTTCCTTGCGTATCGGCGGCGTTTTTAATTTCGGCAATTTGCTCGTCGGTGAGTTGGAAGACGGCTTTGACCACGCCTTTGCCGGGCTTCTTGAATTGGATGGCGGCAGCTTTGTCCCAGACAATGTAGTCAGGTCCCAGGATGTTGATAAGCATGAGCATGTAAAACGGATCGCACATGGAGTACAGCGATCCGCCAAAGTGCGTGCCTACATAGTTGCGGTTATAAAAGCGAAGCGGCATTTCCACGTGGACGGTTTTGAAATCGTCAGAGACCAGCGTCACACGCACGCCGGCGCCAAGGTATGGCCCATACACACCGAGCAGGCGTTTTAATTTCTTTGCCGTCATAATGTTTTGTGGCGCCGCTTTTACCCGAGCGTCCTCACGCGTGATGACTACCCACACCGGATACTCATCGAGACCATTTGTTATTCCAGGCTTTTTGCCTGAACCGGTTCTCCCGGCGGAGCCGAATGGTTCATGTGGACGATCCGCCAGATGCCGTCTTTCTTTTCGCATAGCGCCGTGCCGCGCGCCAAGCTTACTTGAGCACCCATGGTGATGCGCAAATCATACTCCACCCACACCGCGCCACCGATGGCGTGGTGAGCCCGCGGAGTGCTAACGAGTTGCGCTCCGGGGCTGTGGGAGAAGAAACGCTGGCGATAATAATCCATCCCGGCACTGCGCCCGTAATAGTCGCCGCTGATGGTAAAAATTACGACGTCGGGATCCAGGCAATCGAAGAAAGCCGGCTGGTCCGCACGATTGAAAGCGCCTTCGCATTCTCCCAGCCGCTGGTGGACTTCCGCAATGCGGACTTCATCGGCATGAGTTTCTGAAGCTTTGTCCGCGGAGGCCGCCAACTGCGCGGGTGTTGCGGCAGGCTGGCCGTCGGTGACGATGTGAGCTACGTGGTTCTTGATGTCTACCGTGGCGCCGAGACGGGCGAGCAGGTCAACGCCCAGGATGCCATCGATACGGCGTCCGCAGGCGCGTCCTATTGCTGACAGGTCCACGGCTGGAAGCTGCAGGTTCTTGAAATGGTGCAGGCCCACCGAGAAATCACCGATGGTGATTTGCTGAGCTGCCGTTTCTTTTGTACCTGTCCATGAAGTGACGTTTACTTTCGTTGAATCGCCGTGAGAGAAAGATTTCAGGTTGAGCATGGACGTGGCGCCCGTATCCAGAAGAAAAAGAAAACGCATTCCCGAAACCGCGACTTCCAACACGGGAAGCCGGTCACAGGACTGTAAAGGTATGTCTTCGGCTTGAGCAGCCAAAGCGGAAAAAGATAATGAGAGCAGACATAGCAGAGTGCTTGGCAGGAACCGCAGGCGAGTAGGTCGGAGCTTCATCGGGGGGCCCTCCTGACGATAACGAAAAACAGTATCGCACAAAAACGAACGTTCGTGCTATTATTATTTTCGCGTTAAGATCTGTTCGCCGTAAGACTCAAGTGTTGGAATCGGCAAGAGCCGTGCTCTGGGCGGACGAAGTTGTGAACGAAGTTGGGTTTAACAAAGTTGGGTTTAACAAAGCAACGAATGGCAAACGCCGCAGTAGTCCGATCATCGAAGCCGCCCGTCCGCTTAGCCAAAGGCGCCACCACGCGTGAGAGCATTCTGCGCGAGGCAGTGGACATTGCGTCCGTGGAAGGGCTGGTAGGCCTGACCATTGGCCGGTTGGCGGACGAGTTAAAGATGAGCAAGAGCGGTCTGTTCGCGCACTTTGGTTCCAAAGAAGACTTGCAACTGGCCACGGTGGCCATGGCGCGGCTGATCTTCAAGGAACACGTAATTTTGCCGGCGCTGGAAGGGCCGGCGGGCGTCCCACGCTTGTGGAACCTGCTTGATCGTTGGTTGCGTTACGCGGAAGGCGAAGTCTTCAAGGGCGGATGTTTCTTTACCGCGGCTTCGTACGAGTTTGATAGCCGGTCCGGTCCGGTGCGTGACAGCATCGCTTCCGCCATGAAGGAATGGATGAAGCTGTTGACGGTCTCGGTGGAAATCGCGAAAAAAGAAAAGCACCTGCGGTCGGACGTTGACGCCGAACAGTTTGCGTTTGAAGTCTTCTCGCTGGCCATGGGATCGCGCTGGAGCCATCAGTTGCTCGACGACAAACGGTCCCGCAGCCGCGTGCGCAAGAGTCTCGCCGCAAAAATTCATGCGTTGGCCACGCCGGAATGCCCGCCGTTGCCCGGAGCGGCAGGTAGCTAAGGAGTCGCGTCGCCAATACGTTAAGACGGGCACCGACTCAAAAACTTTCTGCCGCCGCATCCACCCGCCAGCTATTTCTTTGCAGGATCGTCCGCAGGATTTACGTACATCCGTTTGAATGGTCCCATGCCTTGAGTTTGAATCACGGTCTCACCGTGCGCCATGGCAAAATGGCTTTGTCCTGGAGGAATGGAAACCATGGATTGCTGGGGCAAACTCTGGAGCTTGGCGTCGTCCCACGTATCGCCAATGCCCACGCGCAGTTCTCCACTCAAGACTGTTGTGGTTTCCGTTACAGGATGGCGGTGCGGAGGAATTTTGTAACCATCCGGCATTTTCAGGCGCAGGACGAACGGTCCATCGCTGAGCGGATCGCCCGACAGGACCGAGACCTGCGCTCCAGCGGGCAACCCCGCCGGTACGGGCTTCCAGCTGACTTTGTCTGGAGTCATGTAGACAACGCTCGCTGCCGGAGCTTGCGCAGAAGGCATTTGCGCGGAAACCAGAACCACCACCATCGCCAACAACAAGAAAGCCGCTAGAGATTTCTGCATGGTTTCTCCTGGAAGGTTAAAGCATCACCGGGGCTTGATTGTACACTTGATGTTGCAGCTGGAGGTGTACCATCGCAAACGAACGCATCAGAACCGAACAGACCAAGAAAGCCAATTTCCCTTTTAGTGACGCTGTTTGGGCCGGCAACACACTTTACATCAGCGGACATATCGGTCTTGATCCGCAGACCCACAAGCCTCCCGCAACCGCCGTGGATGAAGCCAAGCTGGTGATGGATGGATTCAAGAAAACCGTGGAGACCGCCGGGCTTACGATGAGCGACCTGGTGTCTCTACAGATCTTTTGTTCAGACGTAAGCCTGTTCGCGGAGTTCAACACCGTTTACCGGACTTATTTCACGAATGATGAATTTCCAACGCGCGCCTTCCTGGGATCAGGCAAGCTGCTGTTTGACGCGCGTTTTGAAGTGCAGGGAATCGCGTACAGGAAATAAACGGCGGAAGTTATTCCGCCGTGGTGGGGTCGATAATCGTCATGACTTCCGAAACCTTGTTGGCGGGGAATCCGCCCTGGCTGGCGTGTTCGCGCACGGTGTTTTCGTCCGGAGCGATATAGACGCAGTAGATCTTGTCCTGGGTCACGAAGCTTTCCACCCACTGGATATGCGGGCCCATGTTCTTCAGCACACCGCACGATTTCTGGGAAATGGCCTGGAGCTCAGCGGGTTTAAGATCGCCTGCGCCGGGGATTTCACGTTCAATCAAGAATTTCGGCATAGTTGTTCTTTGCCTCCGGAAGAAGATTGATAAGTCAGGTGAGAAATGTAACACGGCGATTCGCGTTGTGTCGCCACAAATGCCGTTGGCGAGTTACCGTGGTTTTTTCAGGCTGGATTTATTTTAGAAAATCCGTCGCGTCTAGCTCCAGCATATCGCCGATTCGTTCAATCGTTACGTCCGCCGGCGGATAGCTGGCAACAGCTTTTTCGTCGAGTGCGTAATGTCCCTGGCGAGGAAAGACGGTGGTGACTTTGCCGCCCCAGATTTTCTTTACCGCCGTAAGGATGCGGATCTTGTCGTCGATCAGAATGTAATGATCCGCAGGGAAGCGCCGCTCGACGTCTTCCAATTCTTGTTCCTTATGGATGTAGATCAAGACGTTCCCATCAAATGCTTCACGGATTCCCGAATTTTCTACCTTCAACGGCTGGAAGACTACGTCGCCGTCAGATAAGACCACGGGCAGACCGAATTGCTTCACGTATTCCACGGCGTCGAGTGAGTCCGGATAAAGCCGCGTGGCAAACGGATAGTTGGTCATGAAGTGCGAAACCGCCAGCAGGCTAGGTTCGTGCGGATTCTCAATGCGGTAACGCTGCAGAGCGCCCAGGTAGTCGGCGTATCCCAGCTCGCTGCGCAAGTGTTCAAAGATTTCCCAATAGCGTTGCTGGCGCTCAGGACCAACCTGTTTTTCCAGATGGTTCTTCAAGCCCGCGGTGACGTGATCGTTGTTGAGCAGCGTGTTATCGACGTCAAAGAGGAAGACCAGGCGCTGAGACATAGGCGAAGTGTTGGTACGAAAGCAGTCTGGATTGTAAATGAAGCGAAAAAAGGCCGCCATTTCTAGCGGGCCCTTATTCTTGGTCGCTGCGCGACAAACCGCCCGAGAGTTTTCTACTCAGACGGATTGATATGCGCTTGCGGCAGCGGGCTTGGCGCACAAGTCGGCCTCGCCCTTCATTTTTGTCGCTGCGCGACAAACCGCTTCCAAGCCATTCATCCGACGGAGGGTATTCTGCTTTTGCGGCTTGCGGCTCAGCGCGTGGACGCCTTCGCCGCATTTTTCGCTAGACCATCCGCAGTAATCTTTCTCTTCGCATCTCCCAATCATCCGATGAAAAGATGTGCGGGCCCACTTCGATCAAGCGAGGGAGCATGTTGAAGACCGAGACGGGCGACCACGGGCCGCCGCTGCGAGTACGCAAGCTGCGCTTGTT